>NZ_QEHL01000015.1:0-27072 GCF_003116525.1 Pseudarthrobacter sp. AG30
AAGGTCACCGGGGGCCGCGCCTCGGGCCGGGTTGGGCGCGTCAGGGTCGAAGAAGTGCGCCACCAACCCGGCCGCCCCTGCAGGGGTGAGGCCTTCGGTTTCGTCGGCCACGATCCGGGCGTGCTGCCACGACATGTCACCCGTGGACAGGGCCTCGACCACAGGGGGCAGGGAGCAGACCCGGCGGGATTGCTCCACCAGCGCCCCGGAAGCCCCCGAACTGATGGTCAGGATCCCAGCGATCTCCTCCACCACGGACATCTCCGCGAACGTGCGCTCCTCCACCGGGGCGTCCGGCGGAAGCAGAGCATGCTGGATCTCAACGGCATCCGCCACATCCCGCGCCTTCACCGCCGCCAGCTGGGCATCCAACCGGGCCACCACCTCCAGCCGCCCCAGACATGACTCATACCGCCGCTGCAACACATCCACATCAGCGCCAACACCGATACCGGCAGCGAGGGAAACATCCCTCAAAATCAGTGCATCCAGCGCAGCAACAGAGGCAGAAACACCCTCCATCACCACCGCCAGATCCGCACCGATTCCCATAAACACATCATCCAACGGGGCACTGACATTTTGACCCAGCACGCGGGTCCGGGGCCACGCGGGTCCGCAGCCACCCGGCAGGTATTGAGCAACCTGGCTGCTGATCACAGTCTGGAACCGAAGACAGCAACCAGCCGTGAGCCTCATCACGATGCCTGCGAAAATGGTCTGCTGGTTAGCGGCTCCCCTCCCAATGACGAGAAGGTATTTGCATGCAACCAGCTTCAACCCCAACCCGGACCGAAACCGCGGCGGAAACGCACAAGCCGGCTGCCGTCGTCGGACACGTCCTCAACCGCGGCTTGAACGTGCGGCACATCCGCTTCATGGCCCTGGGATCGGCGATCGGCACGGGCCTCTTCTACGGCTCCGCTTCCGCCATCCAGAAAGCCGGACCAGCCGTCCTGCTCGCCTACATCATCGGCGGCGCCGCGGTGTTCATGGTGATGCGCGCCCTCGGTGAGATGGCGGTGAGGCACCCTGTGTCCGGTTCCTTCAGCCAGTACGCCGGACGGTACCTTGGCCCACTGGCCGGCTTCGTGACCGGCTGGACGTACGTGTTCGAGATGGCCATCGTGGCCATCGCCGACGTCACTGCCTTCAGTATCTACATGGGGTTCTGGTTTCCGCAGGTGGACCGCTGGATCTGGGTCCTTGCCGTCATCTGCTTCCTGGCGGCGTTGAACCTGCTCAGCGTCAAGGTCTTCGGCGAACTCGAATTCTGGTTCTCGCTGATCAAGGTCGCCGCCATCATCGCCATGATTGCAGGCGGTGCCGCGATCATCACGTTCGGGTTCCAGGCCGCCGGTTCAACCGTGGCACCGGGCCTTGGCAACCTCGTTGACCACGGCGGACTGTTCCCGAACGGCTTCGAAGGCCTGCTGGCATCCTTTGCCGTGGTGATGTTCGCCTTCGGCGGGATCGAGACCCTTGGCATCACCGCCGGTGAAGCGGCCGACCCCAAGAAGGTCATCCCCAAGGCCGTCAACACCGTCCCGGTCCGCGTACTGCTCTTCTACGTCCTGACGCTGGGCGTCCTGATGAGCCTTTTCCCGTGGGACCAGGTGGGCAGTGACGGCAGCCCCTTCGTCCAGATCTTCAGCGGCCTGGGTATTCCCGCGGCGCCCCACATCCTCAACGCCGTCGTGATCACCGCCGCGCTCTCCGCGATCAACAGCGATATCTTTGGCGCCGGCCGCATCCTCTTCGGACTCTCCAACCAGGGCCACGCACCGGCGGCGTTCGGCAAAGTCTCCCGCCACGGCGTCCCTTGGATGACGGTGGTCATGATGGCCGGGATCCTGCTGGTGGGGGTGGTCCTCAACGCGGTCATCCCGGAGGACGTGTTCCTGGTCATCGCCTCGATCGCCACCTTCGCCACGGTGTGGGTGTGGGTGATGATCCTGGCCTCCCACGTGGCAATGAAGCGGGAAATCGTCCGGAAGGGCCTGCCGGCGTCGGAATTCCCCTCACCGTGGTGGCCGGCCGCGTCAGTCCTCACCATTGCCTTCATGGCGCTGGTGATCGCCATCCTGGGCGCTTTCGAGGACACCCGGGTGGCCCTCTACGTGGGCGCCGCCTGGCTGGGCCTGCTGGTCCTGGCATACCGGCTGTGGGTGAGAGGTGACGGACGACGCCGAGCCCACCTTGAGGACGAAACCTCGCCGCTGCCCGTGGTCGGGACCGCCCGCAACAGCGGGTAGGCACGTCATCGGCGAAAGGTGCCGGCCCCGCCGGGGCCGGGCACCTTTCGTCGTCCGGTGACGTACTGTCTTCCGCTGCCTTACGCCGCAGCCGCGGCGGACCGGACGGCCTGGGCGAGGGACGTCGTCGGGCGTCCAATGAGGCGCCGGAGGTCTCCGGTGCTGACCAGGAGGTCACCGCGGGCGATGCCGAGATCCGAGTCCGCCAGGACCTCGGCGAATGCCTCCGGCACCCCCACGGAGGTGAGCAGGCCGGAGTAGTCCTTGGCGGGGAGGTCGTTGTAGGTGATGGCCTTGCCAGTGGCGGCGCTGATCTCAGCAGCGAGGTCCGCCATGCTGAAGGCTTCATCTCCGCCCAGCTCGTACACCTTGCCGGCCTGGTCCTCGGCCACCAGGACCGCGGCGGCGGCGTGGGCGTAGTCCACCCGTGCAGCGCCACTGACTTTGCCGTCCCCGGCGCTGCCTGCGACCGCACCCTGGGCGAGGGTACCGGGCAACTGCTCCGTGTAGTTTTCCAGGTACCAGCCATTGCGGAGCAAGGCGAAGGGAACACCTGACTCCCGCAGCAGGGCCTCCGTGGCCTTGTGCTCCCCGGCCAGCAGCATGCCGGTGGTGTCCGCGTTGGCGATGCTGGTGTAGGCCAGCAGTTCCACGCCTTCGGCCCGGGCTGCTTCGATGACGGTGCGGTGCTGTTCGACGCGACGGCCCACTTCGCTGCCGGAGATGAGCAGCACCCGGGTTGCCCCCTTGAGCGCGGCGGCAACTGAGCCTGCGTCGGCGTAGTCCATGGCCTTGACGTTGACTCCGCGCGCGGCGAAGCCGGCCAGCTTTTCCACGGAACGTCCGGCGGCCACAATTCCGGCTGCGGGCACCCCACGTTCAAGAAGGGCTTCGATGACATGCTGGCCCAGCTGTCCGGTGGCGCCTGTAACAACAATGCTCACGATGGATCCTTTCGAGGAATTTGATCTGTCGAAGGGCACAACCGCGAGCCATGGAGAATACTTCCTCAAAGAGAGTACGCACTTTGAAGTAAGGTACTGACCTTTAGGTAAGCTAGTGACATGGAAGCTGTTCCGCAGGCCGCACCGCTGCCCCTCGCCTTCGCCGACGGCGTGTTCCCCGCCGGATGCCCCAGCAGGACCCTGCTGGACCACATCACCAGCAAGTGGGGAGTGCTGATCCTGATCGCCCTGTCCGAAGGCGAGCAGCGATGGAGTGATTTGCGGCGCCGGGCCGAGGGCATCAGCGAGAAGATGCTGGCCCAGACCCTGAAGACCCTCGAGCGGGACGGCCTTGTCAGCAGGAATGCCCAACCGGTCATTCCACCCCGGGTGGACTACAGCCTCACCGAGCGTGGCTACGAGCTGAGCGGGCTGCTGGTGCCCCTGGTGGCGTGGGCCTTCGAGAACGCGGAGGACATCATTAACAGCAGCCGCTGATGCTCCGCCGGACCGCTGGGGGATGTACCGCGCCCAACAGGCAAGTAGTTCCACTGGACAAAACAAGTACTTGTTACTGGTGTTGCTGATGTGAATAGCGCATAGCGTAGGCGTACGGTGCCGGCCGGAATGGGAGGACCATCCTCCGCTGGGAGCGTTCCGCCGACCAACACCGTTAGCAGGCGGCCGGCTGCCGCCTGAAGGGGAGGCTCACATGGCCAAGGGCTACGCACAGGACCTTTCCGGCATGGGCCGGCCCGTCAGCCTGCGCGATGCCTTGGTGACAGTATGGCGCCGGGCCAAGGGGGCCGTCAGCCCACGATGCCCCTACCGGGTGGGCGACACCGTGATTGGCGACGACCCCTTCAGCGGCAGGCGCGAAGGGGTTGTCGTATGGCATGATCGCCGGTCAGTGGGGCTGAAGACCACCCACGGCGTCTTCTTCTACGATCACCGCGTGGTCAAACCGATGGACTAGCGGGGTAACCTACCGGGCAGACCAGCCGCCGTCCATGGTGTAGCTGGCCCCCGTGACCATAGCGGCACTGTCGGAGGCCAGCCACGCAACCAGGGACGCCACTTCCTCCGGTTCCACCAAGCGTTTGATGGCCGATTCGGTGAGCATCACCCTGGCCAGGACCTCAGACTCGTCGATCCCGTGCACCTGGGCCTGGTCCGCGATCTGCTTCTCCACCAGGGGCGTGCGGACGTAGCCCGGGTTCACGCAGTTGGAGGTAACACCGCGCTCCCCGCCCTCCAGCGCCGTCACCTTGCTCAAACCCTCAAGGCCGTGCTTGGCGGATACGTACGCGCTCTTGAACGGGGAAGCACGGATACCGTGCACCGACGACACGTTGATGATGCGGCCAAACTGGTTGGCGTACATGTGCGGCAGGGCGGCCCGGACCAGCAGGAACGGCGCCTCCAGCATCAGGCTGATGATCCTGCGGAAGTCCGCCGGATCAAAGTCCTCAATGGGGCTGATGCGCTGGATTCCCGCGTTGTTCACCAGGATGTCCACATCCAGGCTGAGGGTGGCCAGGGCGTCCACGTCCAGGAGGTCCACGGCCCAGGCGGTGCCGCCCACCTCGTCGGCGAGCCTGGCAGCTGCGGCGGAGTCGACGTCGGCCACCACCACTTTCGCGCCCTGGGCCGCGAGTGCGCGCACGCAGGCGGCACCGATTCCGCTGGCACCGCCGGTGACCAGTGCCTTGCGTCCATTCAACGTGTTATCCATTGCAGTTCTCCTTCATGCGCCCAAACGGTCCAACGGCTCCGGCAGCCTAGCGTTGGCCGGCTGGGAGCAGTCCTTCGCGGGTGGCGTCTTCCTTGTCCACGTCCTCCAGGGCGATGCCCTTGGTTTCCTTCAGGCTCAGCACGGCCACCGCGGTAATGGCACAGGCGACGAGCAGGTAGATGGCCGTCGGCACCCACGAGCCGGTGTCCTTCAGCCACTGGGTGGCCAGGAGCGGCGCCAGCGAGCCGGCGAAGATCGACGTTACCTGCGAGCCGAGGGATGCACCGGAGTACCGCATGCGGGTGGGGAACATTTCGGCCATAATGGCAGGCTGTCCGGCGTACATCAGGCCGTGCAGGCACAGGCCGATGGTGACGGCGAGGACGATGACCACGGCGTTGCGGGTATCGAACATGGGGAAAGCGAAGAACGGCCAAGTGGCACCGAGGATGGCGCCGGCCAGGTACACGGGTTTGCGTCCGATCCGGTCCGCCAGGCGGCCGTACTGCGGGATGATCGCGAAGTGGATGACGTGTGCGATCAGCAGTGCCAGCAGCAGCGAAGAGGTGTCGTACTTGTGCACGCTCTTGAGGTAGACGATCGCGAAGCTGACCACCAGGTAGTACATGATGTTTTCGGCGAACCGCAGGCCCATGGCCTGGAAGATGCCCTTGGGGTACTTGCGGACAACCTCGAACACGCCGTAGCTGACGGCCTGTTCCTTCTCCACCAGTTCCTTGGCTTCGAGGAAGATGGGTGATTCGCTGACGTTGGTGCGGATGTAGTAGCCCACGAACACGATCACCGCGGAGAGCCAGAAGGCCACGCGCCAGCCCCAGCCGAGGAATGCCTCGCTGCTGAGGGTGGTGGACATGATGTAGAGGACCAGGGTGGCCAGCAGGTTGCCCACGGGGACGGCCGCCTGGGGCCAGCTGGACCAGAAGGCGCGGGTCTTGTTCGGGCTGTGTTCAGCCACCAGCAGGACGGCACCGCCCCATTCACCGCCGAGCGCGAAGCCCTGGATGAACCGCAGCGCCACCAGCAGGGCTGGAGCCAAATATCCGATGTCGGCGAAGCCGGGGAGGCAGCCCATCAGGAAGGTGGACACGCCGATGATGACGATGGTCAACTGCAGCGTGGGCTTGCGGCCGAGCTTGTCGCCGATCTGGCCGAAGACGATGCCACCCAGCGGCCGGGCAATGAAGCCCACCGCGTAGGTCAGGAAGGCTTGGATGATTCCGTCCAGGTCATTGCCGGTGGACGGAAAGAAGTACTTGCCAAAGACCAGGGTGGCGGCGGTGGCGTACAAGAAGAACTCGTACCATTCCACCACCGTGCCCACCATGGAGGCGGCAACGATCTTCTTCAGTCCGGTTCCTTTGGGTGCATACCTGGCTTCGTTTGCCTGGCTGTGCTCAACGCTCATGGTTCTCCTCAGTGTCCACATTGACACGTGCTGTGATCTCCAGCACAAGTGACTCAGATGAGTATTGCTGCACAAACTTTGCAGCTCAATGCCCAAAGAGGCACCTGGCATGTGCACAATTGCAGATATGAACGCCAATCCTGACGACCTGCTGGTCCTCCTGGCGGTGTCCCGCTCGGCAAAATTCACGACGGCGGCCCAAGCCCTGGGCTTGAACCACACCACCGTCTCGCGCAGGATCGCCGCGCTCGAGAAGGCGCTTGGTGGCCGGGTACTGTCCCGGGCCGCCGGCGGCTGGGAACTCACGGAGCTGGGCGAGCGTGCCGTGCAGGTGGCCGAACAGGTCGAAGCGGTGCTGGGCACGCTGGGACCGGCCGGCCAGGCACCCGACCCGATTACCGGCGTCGTACGCATGACGGCGACCGACGGCTTCAGCGCCTACATCGCAGCCCCCGCCGTGGCGCGGCTGCGCCGGCACCATCCCGGCCTGAGTGTTGAGGTGGTGACCATGACCCGGCGGGCACTGCAGCAGCGCTCCGGGCTGGACATCGAGGTGGTGGTGGGCGAGCCGCAGGTGCACCGTGCGGAGGCCATCCGGCTGGGCGAATACCGGCTGGGAATGTACGCCTCCCGCACCTACCTCGCCGAGCACGGAACTCCGGCCACCGTGGCCGAACTCAATGAGCATCCCTTGGTCTACTTCGTGGATTCGATGCTCCAGGTGGACGATCTCGATGCGCCGCGGCGGCTGGTGCCGGCCATGCGCGAGGGCCTGACGTCAACCAACGTGTTCGTCCATGTGGAGGCCACCCGGGCAGGTGCCGGGGTCGGCTTCCTGCCGTGCTTCATGGGCGATCTCCATGACGACCTGGTCCGGTTGCTGCCCGGCGAAATCGGTGAGCTGCTCCCCTACTGGATGGTGCTGCGCCCGGACTCGCTCCGCCGCCCCGCGGTGGCCGCCGTCGTGCAGGCCCTGCGGGAACGGATGGCCGAGCACCGCGGCGCGCTCCTGGGCCGGGGGTAAATTACCGGATGATTGGCTCAACCGGCTCGTCATGCCGGACCAGCGCACCGGCCGCGAAGGCCCGGACCTGGGCATCGTCCCAAAGATGGGCGGGGACGGCGCCGCCAAGGAGCCGGCGCCGCAGTTGGGGATCGTCGCCGAACGGCACATCGCTCCCGGCCATCACCATGTTGCCGTAGCGCCTGCCCTTCAGCATGGCGGGGTCGGCGATGATCACCGTGTGCTTGAAGGCAGCGGCGATGGTGGCGGCGTCCTCACGCGCGTTCTTGAGGTCCGGGGCGTCCCCCGAGTTGGCCACGAACAAGCCGCCCGGCGCCAGGACCCGCTTGGCGTGGGTGGTGAATTCGGCGGTGGTAAGAGGCCGCGGGGTGAAGGCCCCGGCAAAGACATCGCGGATAATGAAGTCCCTGGTGTGCTCCGTGAGGGTTTCGGTCACCGCCCGGGCCTCCCCCACGCGGATGCGGAGCAGCGGCGCCTTCGGGAGGTCGAACCAGCCGCGCACGTATTCAGCAAGCTTGCCGTCCAGTTCCACCACCACTTGCCGGGCATCGGGGTAGGCGGCGGCGAAGTAGCGTGCCATGGAGCACGCACCGCCGCCCAGGTGCAGGCCGCGGAGCTTAGCCGACGATGCGTCCGACGGCGGCCAGCGGGACTCAATGAGCGCCGCCATCCACCGCATGTACTCAAAGTCCAGGAACAAGGGGTCGGCGAGGTCGATATGCGAGCTCATGACGCCGTTGATCTTCAGGAGCCAGCCCGTGGAGTTGTCCTGGTCCGCCACCAGCTCGCAGTCGCCGGTGTCAATGTAGTAGACACCCTCCACCGGACCGTCCGGCGCCGTGCCCTTGGGCACCTCCACCACGCCTGCGGACCGGCCCCGGCCTCCCGACTTTCCGCGTTTGGCCATTATTGGGGCCCGCCTTCACTCATGGTTCAACCCTAGTTGAAGCCATCGAACCCCCCGGTCAGCGGGCCTCATGGCGTGAACGCTGTCCCGTGGCCACGCCGGATCCGTTCAACTGGTGCCTGTGCAGTCGAGGCGGCCCCTGCCCGCGACGCCTGGACGGCCGGTCTTCCTGGGCCGCCGGAACGGCACCACCTGGTTGGCCGGCTGGGCCGTCCGCGCTTCCCGTTCCGTCCTCGCCTTGCGGTCCCCGACCGGACCGTCCACGCCGGCGCCTTCTTCCAGCCGGCGCTGCAATTCCGTCAGCACCTTCGCCAGGCGTCGGGAAACCTGCATTTGGGACATACCGAGCCGCTTGCCCAACTGCACCTGCGTTTCCTCGCAGAAATAGCGGCGGTACAGCAGTTCCCGATCCACGTCAGCCAGGTCCTTCATGGCGGCGCGCAGGCCGGCGAGCTCCTCAAGCCTCTCCAGCGGCGTTTCAGGACTGGCCAGCATCTCACCAATGGACGGGGCATCCGAGTGCGGACTCACCGCGTCGAGGGAATCGGGGTGCATGCTGCTGGAGGCCGACATGGCTTCCAACACGTCCACGGGATCCGCACCCAGCTCTCCGGCCAATTCGGCCACACTGGGGATCCGGCCCAGGGACTGGGTGAGTTCCGGTTCCGCCCTGAACAGGCGGGTCCTCAAGTCCTGGACCTGGCGTGGCGGGCGGACCACCCATGTCCGGTCGCGGAGATACCTCTTGAGCTCACCGGTGATGGTAGGCGCGGCATAGGCCGGGAAACTGTCACCCTTGGCCTCGTTGAATCCACGGGCGGCTTTCACCAGTCCCAGGTAGGCGACCTGGTTCAGGTCCGCCCGTTCCCTGCCGCGTGCTTCAAACCGTGCGGCCAAGGCCTCGGCAAGATCCAGGTACCTCAAAACCATGTCATTTTCGGATGCCCCCTGCGAACGCTCCGAGGCGGCCCGCGGAGATGGCGGATCAGATGTTTCGGCCTGTTGATGGACCGGGACGGTGTTAGCGGCCAAGGCGGCAAAGGATTCGGGCATGGGTGCTGTTTTCCCTCGGTCTGGTTCCGAAAGCCTGCGGCAAGACTTAGAAGCAGGAAATCATAAGGCTGCTTATAAAACAATCCTTGTCCGCCCGCGCGGGCGTGGGAACGGAAGAAGGAACCGCCTTCCGCCCCCACCCGGAGCAATCCAGCCTAGAGGTCCGCGTGCGGGTTCTTCACGTCGCGCACATCGCTCTCCGCGTCGCTGTTATTGATCCGCCGTCCGGCCTCAGTCCGCGGATCCGCAGCCGGAGAATCAGGGCGCTCTGCGTCGATGGGCCGCGCATCACTGGACTCCGCGTCACCGCCCGCAGCGTCGCTGCCCACAGAGTCATGGTGCCGAGTATCAGAGTGCGGCAGGTCGGTGCCCACAGCGTCACGGTGCCCAGCCTCAGCCTGCGGCAGATCGTTGCCCGCGATGCCATGGCGCCCGGTTTCGCGTTGCACAGCCGGGTGATGCACAGCCGGGTCGTGCCCGACGTCGGCCGCATTGCCGCCATGATTGGAAGCCTCGGCCTGCGACTGCCCGTCCCGGGCCGCCCCGTGTACGTCGCGGCCCGTGCCGTCACGACCGACGTCGGGATCCAACTCGTCCGCCTCGCGGGCATGGCCGGCAACGTCGCTGCGGAGGGACTGCGCTTCCCGGCTGCGTTCCTCGGCTTCCTGCCGCAGCCGGGCCGCGTCCACTTGGGCCTGCTCGGCGTCGGCGCGTGCACGGATGGCCTTGGCTTCCCGTTCGCGGGCGTCGAGTTCCATGTTTTCAGCCTTGCGGCGGATCTCGGCCGCTTTTTCCCGATTCTCCTGGTCCCTCTTCTCCTGCATCGCCTTGCGGCGCCGTCCGCCGGAGAGGAGCAGCACAACAATCAGTGCCACGACGACAACCGCAACCACTACCCATACCCATGGAGCTGTATCCATGTTTCCCACCACTTCCCACTTCGTTGTGACCGGGCAGGCCAGAGCCATTCCGGCTGACATTTTTACTCGAACGGTTAGAACCCAATTAGCAAGGGTACTTACCTTTCATTAGTAAACATGCTTACTATTTTACGGCCAGTACCGCTGGTTCTTGATCAGCAACCAGCCTTCTTTCTGAAAGGAAGAGCGAAGATGACAGAGAACCAATGGCCCGAGGACACCGCAAACACGGCCCCTCAGGCACATACAAGAATCCCCGGCGAGCGCCGGCCCGCAAACTTTCCGTCTCCGGCAGCCAGCTATGGCGCTGAGAGCGGAAACGGGTACGCACCCGCCGATTACGAACAAACCCAGACCATGCCGGAGGGTGCCGGCACCGGTTCTGCGTCCTCACGCACCGAAGCTGCCAAGGACGAGGCAGCAGGCGTAGCCAGGACAGCAGCGGGTTCCGCACAGAACGTGGCACAGACGGCCAAAGAAGAGGCAGCCAACGTAGCCTCGGAGGCAAAGTCCAACGCGCAGGACCTGCTGCACCAGGCCAAGTCAGGCCTCACGAGCGAGGCCGCAACGCAGCAGCAGAAGGCTGCAGAAGGCATCCGCAACATTTCCGGCCAGCTGCACAGCATGGCCAGCGCCCCGGACCAGCACGGCATGGCCAGCGACCTGGTCCGGCAGGCGGCCGAGCGGACATCATCGATCGCCACCTGGTTGGAGAACCGGGAACCCGGAGACCTCCTGAACGAGGTCCAGCGGTTTGCCCGCAACCGGCCCGGAACGTTCCTGCTCCTCGCTGCCGGAGCCGGTGTCCTCGCCGGACGCTTGACCCGTGGCCTTACGGCAGGCGCCCCGGAGTCTACCGGCTCAACCGCATCAGCTGCCGCAGGCCTTTCCGGCCAGCACGCAGGCACGACATACCCGGACCAATACGGCCAGCCGCCGGCCGCCGGTGGTGTAGTGCCTCCGCCGCCCGTCCAGCTGCCCGGTCCGGCCACCACCACGGCCGGATACGACGGCGGCGCGCCGGGCAGCAGCTACCCCGAGTCCACGTCGACTGCCAGCGGCCTCGACAGCCCGCAATTGGTGGAGGAACCGTGGTCCGGAAACCAGGTTTCCGACGACCCCCTGCGCGACCGCGAACTGGCCGATGACCCGATGGCGGCTGACCCCTTCACCCGGGACCGCGCCAGGGGCGGCCAGACTGGCGGACTCTGATGAGCAGCCACATGCCTGAGCCGCCGCCAAGCGCGGCGCATGTGAAAGCGGACAACGCCTCCCTAGGGGAGTTGCTCGGCGACGTAACGCGGGACTTGTCCACCCTCATGCGCCAGGAAGTCGATCTGGCCAAGGCTGAACTGAAGCAGACCGCCACCCGCGCAGGCAAAGGATCCGGCATGCTGGCCGGCGCCGGGGTTGGCGGACACTTCGTCCTGCTGTTCCTGTCCTTGGCCCTGATGTTCGCCCTCGGCGCCGTCATGCCGCTGGGCTGGTCCGCCCTGATCACTGCCGTGGTCTGGGCCATCATTGCAGCTGTCCTGGCCTCCATGGGCCGCAAGGAACTGAAGCAAATCAAGGGCATGCCCCAGACCGGCGAAACCCTTTCTGAGATACCCCCAACCCTTAAACCAGGTGAGGTAAACCGATGAGCGAAAACCCTGACGTCATCCGCGCAGACATCGAAGCCACCCGGGCACGCCTGGGAACAAACGTGGACGCCGTGGCCGACAAAGTCACGCCGTCCAACATCGTCCACCGGCAGACCGACAAGCTCAAGGATGCGGCCACCGGGATGAAGGAGAAAATCATGGGTGCAGCAGACACCGCCACCACCAACGTCCACAACACCACGGGCGCAGGTGCGCACTCAGCGGCGGACAGCCTGCACCAGGCTGGCGACGCCGTCTCGGCAAAGCTTTCCGATGCCGGCCACGCCGTCTCCCAAACCCCGGGCCAGGTGAAGTCAAAGACCGCTGGCAACCCGCTGGCTGCAGGCCTCATCGCGTTCGGGGCCGGACTCCTGGTCTCGTCGCTGATCCCGCCAAGCCAGAAAGAGCGGGAAGCGGCCGATCAGCTCAAGACGGCAGCCCAGCCACTGGCCGCCGAACTTACTGACGCCGCTAAAAACATGGCCCAGGACCTCAAGGAGCCGGCACAGGAAGCCATGGAAAACGTCAAGGCCACGGCAACCGACGCCGCCCAGAACGTCAAAGCTGAGGGCCAGCACGCAGCCGACGACGTCAAAGACCGTGCCGCAGACGCGAAGGACACCGTCCAAAGCAGCTGACGCTCCGCTTACCGCGGCTCCCTAAAGGCAACACCTAAGACGACAGGCCGGCACCGCCACCCGCGGGGTCGGCCTGTCCTCTTGGCCCCGAGATCGAGAGGACTCCCCCATTGGCCACTCACAACACGTCCGAGACCAGTACCGCGAAGGCGGGCCAGGCCCCCGATCCGAACGATTCGCGAAAACCCGGGAGCCCCCGGGACCTGGAGAAGCCCTCCTGGAAGTACATCGCCAGGAAGACGCTGCGGGAATTCAGCAAAGACCAGTGCCCGGACCTGGCAGCGGCCCTGACCTACTACTCCGTACTTTCGATCTTTCCGGCGCTGCTGGCGCTGGTATCCCTCCTGGGAATCTTCGGCGACCCGCAGAAGACCACCTCCGCCCTGCTGGACATCGTCCAAGGTTTCGCCCCCGGGCAGACCGTGGAGACGATCCGGCCGGTGGTCCAGGACATCGCGAGTTCCTCGGCCGCCGGCTTCACCCTTGTCCTGGGCCTCCTCACGGCACTCTGGTCCGCGTCCGGCTACGTCGGGGCCTTCGGCAGGGCCATGAACCGTGTCTACGAAGTCGATGAAGGCCGTGCCTTCGTGAAGCTGCGGGGCACCATGCTCGGCGTCACCGTCGTGAACCTGCTGATCGTCGTCGTCATCGCGGCGATGCTCGTGCTGAGCGGCCCCGTGGCAGAATCCGTCGGGAACCTGATCGGGCTTGGAGGAGCCTTCCTGACGGTGTGGAACATCGCCAAGTGGCCAGTCATGCTGGTGCTGATCACCGTGGCGATCGCCATCCTCTACTACGCCACACCAAACGTGAAACAGCCGAAATTCCGGTGGATGAGCATGGGTTCGGCCATCGCCTTGGTGGTGTTCCTGCTGGCTTCGCTGGCCTTCGGCTTCTACGTGGCGTACTCCAACAGCTACAACAAGACCTACGGCGCCATTGGCGGTGTCATCGTCGCGCTGCTCTGGCTGTGGATCCTGAACATGTCCCTGTTGTTCGGCGCAGAGTTCGACGCCGAAGTGGAGCGCGGCCGCGAACTTCAAGCCGGCATCAAGGCGGAGGAAACCATTCAGTTACCGCCCCGGGACACCAAAAAGAGCGAGAAACTTCAGCAGCAGATCGAGGAAGACGTCAAGCACGGCAGGGAACTCCGGGAGAAGCACGGCCAGGAGGGCAACGGCTTCCAGAACCAGGGCGAAAGGCACCGGGACAAGGTTCGCGAGAAGGTCCGGGCCCGCGACGAAGAGGGAGAGTCCGACGGCGGGGGCCGGCCGGGCAGCAACATGTAACGGTCCGGGCCGGCCAGGGAGGAAGGGACTAGGCAGGACCTTCGAGAAAGAGGAAAATTCATGGTGAAGGTCCTGTCGAAGTTTCCCGGGCTGTTGAGGTCCGGGGTGAAGCGGGGCCGGCGGTGAGATGGCCTCTTCTGAGACCGAGGCCAGTCCCCCCAGTCGCCGTCGGCCCCCCAGGGGCCTGCCCTCTTTCGGCGTGACTGGACAAGCCGCGCCTCCTGCAATAGTTTCGTGAATACCTTGCCGGGGCCTTTTGGGAACCGGCGTGGCCGCTGAAGCAGACGGCGGATACAAGCTCCAACCAAATGAGCGAACATGACTGCTACACATTTTGACCAGTTCCTAGCCGAGGCAGTTGTCCCGGACAGGGAGCCCGGACTGGGCCTTGGACGGGACGAGCTCTATGGCCTTTACACCAGCTGGTGCCTCCTGAATAAGGCCGAGCCCCACACCCCGTCCTCCCTGTGGGAGGCGTTGCAGCAGGCAGGCATCGATCCCGACAGCAACAACCTTTCCATGACCGGACCGGCGGCGGCGGACTACATCGTGGCGAGCGCTCCGGACCTCGTGTGACCGCCGGACGCACGCGCCGTCAGGGTTGCGCCAGCGCCAGGAGGTAAGCGGCGAACCCGCCGGGCGCGCGGCCGCTGGTCCGCCCCGAGGTAAGGACGCGCGTGGTGTCAGTGGAAACGATTGCTGCCCCGCCCGCGCGAATCCGCTCCACCAGGATCCTGTCTTCGTCGCGGTCAATCCCAGGGAAGCCCCCGGCCGCGAGATAGGCCGAAGCGCGGACACCCAGGTTGGCCCCATGGACGTGTGGGTGGTCCTCGGCCAAGGCATGCCGGGAGTGCCAGCGGGCCAGCAGCTCGTGGTGTGTCCCATGGGCATCGGGCTCCACGGAGCCAAGGACAAGGTCGGCTCCGGCTGCTGCCAGTTCCAGCTGCCGGAGCAGCCAGTCTTCCGGTACCTGTGAATCGGCGTCGGTGTTGGCCAACCACAGGCGACGTGCCGGAATACCCGCCGCGCCGGACCCGCCCAGGCTTTCCAGCACCACCCCGCAACCTGCCCGGCGGCTCTTTCCCACACTGTGGAAACCGACGGGCAGGACGCGGAAGCGGAGGTCACGGGCTGCGAAGCCGGCGGCTACCTCCAGCGACCGGTCCGTGCAGGCGTCGAGGACAATAACAACCTCCGCCTCAGTTCCGGGACTGTCCACGGCCAGCCGGTCCGCGGCGGTTCCGGCTGAAGTGAGCGCCCGCTCTAGGGCCTGTTCCTCGTTGTGCGCCGGGATCACGACGGCCACTTTGTCGATCTGCGTTGCCGCCATACCGTCCCGACACCCTGCGGCTGGACCCCCCGGCGCCGCCAGCGTCATGCCACGCCCGTCCCGCTGGCCGGGCACACCAGGACTTCCAGGACGAAGTCGCGCTCCCGGTACAGCCCCGTGGTTGGCCAGCCCAACCGTTGGCGGGCGAGCGCGTGGACGGTGTCGCCGTCGAGCTGCCAGCCGTCGATCGGGTGCCGCCAGTGGCACAGGACCAGGACCCCGCCCGGTTCCAGTGAGGCCTCCACCCGGTCCCACAGGTCAGCGAGCTCGCCGGGGGCCAGGTAGTAGCCGACCTCGGACACCACCAGCAGGTCGAATGTTCCGCCGGGCCAGGAGCCTGGGACCACGCGCTGCTCGACGCGGACCCCGTGGTTGCCGTCAAGCCGTTGCGTGGCTCGGCGAACCGCGGTCCCACTGGCATCAACGGCCAGCAGGCTGCGGCAGCGGCCCGCGAGGTCCTCCGTGAGGGTACCGATGGAGCAGCCCACTTCCAGGCCGCGCTCATAGGTCTCATCCGGGAGGGCCGCGAGGGTGATCGCCCGCTTGCGCCGCTCATACCAGCTCGAGGCGTAGTTCCAGGGGTCGGCGGAGCCGTTATGGACGACGTCGAAGACCTCCTCGGCGTCCTGGCTGGAGTGCGCCGGGCCGGACGCGTCCCGGGGCGGTGTCCAGGCAAACACTTCGTAGCCTCGGGCGAAATGGCCAAGGAACTCACGGCTCAGCAAGGTTTCGTCCCCCTGGGCCGGGGACAGCGGCATGACTTGGGTGGCGTGGGCAGCCATGGCACGTTCCTTGGCCGCGCCGGACTCGCCGTCCAGCGGGAACCGGAGCCACGCCCGCCACTGCTGGTCACCGGGCGTGGCCCAATGCCAGTACCAGATGGGGTACTCCAGCAGTGCGTGGCCATCCTTCCTGGCGGTTTCCGCTGCCACGGCACCGAGTGCGTCGTGGTCGGAGTGGCCGTCGGAACGGTAGGGCGCAACCAGGACCAGCTGGTCGGCCCGCCCGGGCAGCCGCGCCGCTGCATCCCTGACGGCAGCGGCGATGGCGTCCGCGTGGGAGCCGAGGCCGCGGTCCGGAAAACCGAGGAAGCGCCACCGGTCCCCCAATCCCAGGACGGTCAGTGCCGCGGCGAATTCCGCCAACCGGGCCTGCGCCAACTCCTCGGGTGAGGTGGTGGGGGAATCCGGGTGGGATCCCTCCCCCGCCGTGCACAGGAGGACTTCCACTTGCGCGCCCAGCGCGGCCAGCCGCGCCATGAGTCCGCCCGCGCCGAGGGTCTCATCGTCAGGATGGGCGGCCAGGACCACGAAGCGCAGCGCAGCGAGTTCATCGGGGCCGAGCGGCAGTTCCGGCGCGACCGACAGTTCGCTTCCGGCCCAGGCTGCTTCGGCGGTGCCTTGGTCCGCGTGCGAGAAGGTCACCACGGGCAGTCACCCTTCAGCGTGAGGCGGCCCAGCTGGGCGTCGTCCCGTGACCCGTGATGCTGGCGCACGTACAGTCCCAGGTCCGCCGTCCGTTTGGCATAGCGTTCGTCGAAGGCAAGTGGGGCGGGGCCCCGGTTGGAAAGCACCAAGTGCAGGACGCGTTCGACGACGGAAGCAACGGTTCCGCGGACACGCTGGGCTTCGCTCCAGGAACTTTGGCCGTGGGCGCCCAGGCTGCCGTCATCGATGCGTGCCGCGGTTCGGACGAGGTATTGCATGGCGGCAGTGAGGGTGCGGTCCACCTCGCCGAGGGCGGCGAGCGCCACTTGGTCCGGTTCCCTCCCGGCGTCGGCGCCGGCTAGCAGGCCGGCGCGGAAATCGCGGGCCACTCCCACCGCGCCGCCCAGCCAACAGGCGGCAACGCCCACGCCTCCCCAGGCGAAGCCGGGGCGGCTGTGATACCAGCCGGTTCCACCCAGGGCCACTGCCGGAACGTGGTCGAAGTGCACGGTTCCACTGGGGATCTCCCGGAGGCCGCGCGCCACCCAGGCGGGCTCTTCGCACCTTACCCCGGGGTGGCGGAGGTCGACGGCGAAAGCCGCCCTGCCGCCGTCGTCCGTATGGGCGGTGATGACGGCACGGTCCAGGCTTGCAGCCAAGGAGCACCACGGTTTGGCCCCGTCCAGGACCACCGTGCCGCCGTCGCGGCTGGCCCGCAGGCTGACGCCGGGGGCCTCTGCCGCGAAGACGCCCCATGACGCTCCGACGCCTTCCCCGGGCGGCTGGTCAGCGGTATCCGTGCCGGCAGCTTGGGAAAGAATGGCAATGGCGTCCATATGCGGCTCTAATACCCGGGCTGCCGCCACGTCAATGGCGGCGACAGAGGCCAGGAGCTCCCATAACAGCTGCGTCCGGCCTTCTCCGGGACGCGGCCAGGTTTCGCCCGCTTCCACGGCCAGGGCCAACAGGGCAGTGACGTCGCCTGCAGCGTCCGGAACTGCGCGCAGGAATGAGCTCCATGGGGAGATGCCGGCGTCGGTGGAATCAAAGAAGACAGAAGTGGTTACCGCTTGCAAACGTTCCTCCATCGACGCTGGGGGCGCCCGGCCCCCGGGACGCATCTACACAGCTTACTTACTATTTGGCGGGAGGATGCGGGCAACGGCGAATCCGTCCCAGCCTTTGGAGCCCACGGTCTGTATTACGGTGGCGTCCAGGCGCGGGTGGTTGCCCAAGAGCGTGAGTGCGTCAATGATTCCGGGCGCATTGACCGGATCCATGCCCGGGTCCAGGACCGCACCCTCCCAGATGGTGTTGTCCACCACCACGGTGGCACCCGGCCTGCACAGCCTGACGGCCCACTCAAGGTAGTGGCTGTTGTTCTGCTTGTCGGCGTCAATGAAGATGAAGTCGAACGGTTCCCGGTCCTCTTCCTCAAGGGCGGCAAGGGTGTCGAGCGCCGGCCCCAGCCGGATCTCCACTTTCTCCCCCAGGCCGGCGGCGTCAATGTTCGCCCACGCCACCTCGGCGTGCTGGGGCAGGTATTCGCACGTGACCAGCGTGCCACTGGGCGGAAGGCCCCGGCCCAGCCAGATGGTGCTGTAGCCGGCCAGCGTTCCGATTTCCAGGATGCGGCGGGCCCCGGACATCTGGACCAGCAGCTTCAGCAGCTTCCCGGCGTTGGGTGCCACCTCGATGGCGGGCATCCCGGCATCCGCCGCCGCCCGGATGGCCTGCTGGAGGGCCGCATCCGGATGCACCACGGTTCGGGACAGGAACTCTTCGGTGGCTATCCACTCCGGACGGGGCTTGTGCTCGAACATGGGCACAGTTTGGCACGGGGCGCCGTGGGGGTCCAGATGCGTCCGGTCCTCCCGCGGGCTCAGGATTCCTGGGCCAGTGCGCCTTCCAGGCGGTCCACTTTCGCGGTGATTTCGCCCGAGTAACCCGGCCGGATATCAGCCTTGATCACCAGCGACACCCGGCTGCCGTAACGTCCCACAGCCTCGGTGGCACGCTTGACGACGTCGAACACCTCGTCCCATTCACCCTCGATGGTGGTGAACATCGAATCCGTCTGGTTGGGCAGACCCGACTCCCGGACGATCTTCACCGCGGCGGCAACGGCGTCGTGCACTGAAGCGTCGTCGGGCCTGGCGCCCTCGCTGGGAACACCTGAGGGAGCCACGGAAAATGCAAGCAACATGCCCCCAGTGTCCCACGCGGATCCCGGCCGCCGCAGGCTGGACCACCGGCAGCGGCCGTCACATAAGCGCCTACCCTGCGGTAACCATGCCGGCCGGAGCCTCCGTTGCTAACCTGTTGGCCATGAGCCTCGCAGTCGCCCGAAAGCCCCTCCGTGCGGACGCAGCGCGGAACGTGGACAAGATCATCACGGCGGCGCGCCAGTGTTTCCGGGAATTCGGTCCCGAAGTGCCGCTCCAAACCATCGCAACAACGGCCGGAGTGGGCCCGGCTACCCTGTTCCGGAACTTCGCGGACAAGGAAGAACTGGTCCTCGCTGCGCTCAACCGGCAACTCCGCCTTACCGTGGACCCCGTCATGGACGGCGCCCTGGCCGATATCGACGCCACAGCGGGGTTGCTGCGCGTACTCGAAGCACTGATGGCAGCCGCCAGCGCCGACGCCAACCTGCTGTGCGCCGTCGCCGGGCGGCGGGAACTCCTCACCGGGATCACCGGTTCGCTCATGGAGTCCATCAGTGTGCTGCTGGTCCGGGGACAAGGACAGGGCACGCTGCGTGCCGACATTTCCATGACCGACATGTTCCGGCTGCTTGCCATGCTGATCGGCGTGGTGGACACCATGGAGCCCGGCTCCGATGCGTGGCGGCGGCCCCTGGCGCTGGTGGAGGATGCCATCCGCGCCGACCGGCCGGCGCGTCCGCTTCCCGCGCACGTGCCTGTCCCGGCCCCCACAGCCTGAACCGGCGCTGGCCCACTGGCCATCCGCCGCGGCGCCGTGCCAGGTCCGGCGCCGTGCCAGGTCCATTGCCGGGTGGGGTCCATTGCCGGGCGGGATACATTGTGGGGGCGGTTACATTGTGGGGGCCTTGTCCAGTGCCATAGAATCGGGAGAGGTTAAGCAGCCAGCCGCGGGAATTTCAGCTGGAGGCGACCCATGAGCAATTTTGCGCCCTTCCGCCGCGCAATGGCAGCACTGCAATGAACAGTTCACACCTTGTCCGCTACCTCACGGACCCCCGTGGCCCCGAGGAAGTCCTCCCGGCCCTGGAGCCTGCGGAACTCGCGGAGCTGCTGGACGCCCTCTACCAGAACCTTGATACGCCAGAGCCCGAGTTCGGCGCCGAGGCGTGGTACGAGATGGCAGTCGAGGAAAGCTGCCGCAGGGCCGCTTCGCCCGATGGAGCCAGCCAAAGACTGGCTTAGCCAGCGAGCCCCCGCCCGGGGCTCATCCCGGACAGCACGGAAATACAACCCGCCCCTGCTCGATGCCGGGCACGGCAGTCAGGATTATTCCGGGGCCCATTCTGCAGCATCGCCTTTGCCCTCGGGCCGGCCCGGTTCGGTGTCGTGGGCATGCGGGTGGTGTTCGTGGAACTCGTTGGGGACGTGTTCTTTCGCTTCCATCAGGTGCTGCTGCAGCTTTTCTTCCGCATCCCGGCGCCGCCTGGCAGTGTCCCGCAGTTCCCGGGTTCCTTCCGAGCCGCGGGGATCAAGATAGGCGGACCGCTGCTTCGCAGGCTGCTCCGCTGGCGAACTCCCGGCGGAGTAATCTTCCGGCCTGTCTTTCCCGGCGTCCTCGGTGCCCTGGCCGTCTTCCGGCCCGGCGGGCCGTGACTGTTCGTCCATTTCGGTTCCTCCTTTGTGGCAGCGCCCGTGAGGGCCGCCTCTGTTCCAGTGCACCATACGCGGCACCCGGAAGGCTGGGGGCGTTAGGCCCTGCCGCCCTCAGCCCGCTTGCGGACCTCCCGGCGCACCAGGGCTTGCAAGGCAGGGGCGGACGACGACGGGTCCAGGTCGAGTGCCGCCTGCAGCCTCTGCGACAGGATTTCCAGGTCCTCCGGCGGCACGTCCGACAGGCCTGCAAAGCGCTTGAAGAAACGTTTGGCGGGAAGTCCCGCCCGGCGTCGAGCATTTTTTTGCCGGGGACCGCCCGCCAAGTCCCTTGCCACCTGCAGCTTGTTTTCCATGGGTGCCGTTCATCGCGAATGCCGTGGCCAGCTGCATAAGCCGATTTCATGATACAACCGGCAAACCACGCAGGGCGTGATCTATATCACTCTGTGATGCTGGTGGTCAGTTCCAGCCCAGCAGCCTCAGCAGCGCCGCGGTTCCTGCCCCGGCGATAACCACCACCAGGAAAGGCGCCCGGAACGCCAGGGCCACCGCGGCCGCGGCCAGCGCACCCAGCCGTGCGTCGGCGGCCAGCGCCTGTCCGGAGGCCACGGCGTTGACCACGGTCAGCGAGGCGAGCAGCCCGATGGTCATGGTGCCGGCAATACGCGAGGCACGAGGGTCCGCCAGGAGCTTGGCAGGAACGAAATACCCCACGAGTTTCCACGCGTAGGCAAGGGCACACGCGATCAGCAGCCAGATCCACAGGCTCATGGGGCGGCCGCCGGGCCAGTGGTGTCGCCGCGCTCCGCGGCGCCTGCCTGCGGTGCACTCCCGCGAGCGTGGCGGCCGGCCGGGTGCCCGTATGGCTCGATGTCCGGTTCGAGGCCTTCGTCACGCCGGCCGTGGCTTAGCCATCCCGCCAGCGCCGCCACCACAGCTGCCACCAGGATAGGGACCCCCGGCGGCACGAACGGCACGGCAATCACGGTGGCTACGGCGCACGCCACCGCGATCGCAACGGGCTCCCGGCCCTTTAGCCGCGGCCAGAGCAGTGCGAGGAACGCTGCCACGGCGGCGCCATCGAGTCCCCACCTCTTGGGATCGCCCAGGCCGCTCCCGGCCAGGGCGCCTACGAGCGTGAAGATGTTCCACAGCACATAAATGCCAATCCCGGCGGTCCAGAATCCGCGGCGCTGCTCGGCCGGATCCGTCTGTCCGGTGCTGGTGGCGGTGGACTCGTCGATGGTCAGCTGCGCACCCACGTACTTGCGCCAGCCGCTGGGCCTCAGCAGCGCGTTCAACTGCATGCCGTAGATGCCGTTGCGCATGCCCAACAAGGTGGCGGCGCTCATGGCCGCGATACCCGAGCCTCCTCCGGCAACGACACCGATGAACGCGAACTGCGAGCCGCCGCTGAACAGGAGCAGGCTCAGCGCCATGGTCTGCCACAGGTTGAGGCCGGACGTCACTGACAACGCCCCAAAGGAGATTCCATACAGGCCGGTAGCGATGCTGATGGAGATTCCCACTTTCACCGCGGGCGAGCCCGTCAGTTTCACGGCCGGCGTCCCGGCGGGCACCCTGGCGAGGCCGGCTTCCGCAGGCTCCAGGCCCACAGGATCAGTGGCGCCTGCAGCGGGAGCCGCAGCGAGTGGATCTTCCGGCGGCGGGGCGAACCCTCCGGACCGTACGCCCGCACCAGGGCGTCGACGTGCCCTGCCAGGAATGCGGTGAACATTCCGGTGAGGGCGGTGGCAGTCAGCTTCCGGGTAGGCGGGAGGAGGACGCCGACGGCGGCAGCCAGTTCCAGCAGCCCGCTCACCGCGATCCATTCGTCCCGGGAAAGGAGCGCCAGCGGGTGCTGGGGCACCTGGGGCAGACCGGGTTGCGGATCCACGCGGCAGAGGTATTCCGGAACAACGTCACGGAAGAAACCAGGGTCGCGGAAATGCTTGCCGGCACTGGCCAGCAGGAGGGCACCCATGGCAGCGGCGGACAAGCCTTGGAGTGGAAGGCAGTGCAAGGGCAGGACGTGCAAGGGCAGGCCCTGGACAGCGGGGCCGGACCGGGGAAAAGACATGGAACCACTCAACCACAGCAGGAGCGGGCGCTCGCAACCGGCCGTGCCAGCTGCGGCGGTGCCGACGAGAGGCGGGGCTGCGTCTTTCGTCAGGCCCAGGTGAGCGTGGCGCTGCCGTAGCCCGGGGGCGGAGACGGATAGTCCAGGGGCAGGCCGCCGGAAAGCAGGGGCGGCCCAACGTAGCGGAGCACGCCGTAGGGGCTGTCCATGGTGCGGTACTCCGGTGCTGCCAGCTCCCCGCGGACTGCCTCGGTGTCCGGCAACGCAAAAAGTTCCTCCGCCGTCCGGGCCAGAGACAGGTGCGCAGCGGCGCCCACCCCAGACTGCCTGCGGCTGTCCACCAGGTGGATCACCGCCGCCGCCACGCCGTACCCTGTGGCGTGGTCCAGCGCCTGGACCGGAAGGGCACCCGGGCGCCACCCGTCGTCGTCGTTCCTCCCGTATGCGCGGGCAATCCCGCAGGCGGCCTGGACAATGCTGTCGAAGCCGCGCAGGCCGCTCCAGGGCCCGGTCGTGCCCCAACTGTTGAGGGTAACCACCACCAGGCCCGGGTGTGCGGCCAGCAATTCCCGGGGGTTGAGCCCAAAACGGTCCAGGGCGGCGTGCCGGTAGCCGGTGACCACTACATCCGCACCGGCCAGCAGCTGCCGCAGGCTGTACTGGTTTGCCGGGAGGCCAAGATCGGCTTCCGCGCTGCGCTTGCCGAACGCCGTGTCCACGAACTGGTCCGCGATCTCGGGGAAAGCCGGCGGGTCGATCCGGAGGACATCCGCTCCGAGCGCGGCCAGCAAACGGGTGGCGACGGGCCCTGCGATAACCCGGGTCAGGTCCAGGACGCGGACGCCACCCAGGGGCCGGCCAACAGTGTGCCGACGACCCGGGGTTGTTGCGGCGACGTCAGCCAGGCCCAGGCCCGCCGCCGCACCATCGGCAAACTCCACAGCGGCCCAGGGTCCTTGGCCGGCGGCCCGGCCCATGTCCGTCGCCAGCCATTCGGTGCGGGTCCTTACGGCCGCAGCGATCCCGCCGTTGCCTTGGATGGCAGCTTCCGCCTGCAGCGACGGCATGGCGCGGAGTGCCTGATCCGCGTCATCGGCGGAGGACGCCCCCAGCGCCTGCAGCAGCCGCTGCTCATGGTGCGGGTAGTTGGCGTGCAGCCGGATCCAGCCGTCCGCGGTGCGCCGGAAGCCCGACAGCGGCGCGAAGCCCTGCGGCTGGCGCCCCTCGATCCGCAGGTGTCCGAAGGAGTCGAAGGCTGCCGCCGTCAAGGCAGCGGTGGTGCTGAACCGGCCCGCGTCACCCGTGTACCGGTTCAGCGCCTCCGCCGCTGCCCCCACCGACTGCAGGGCCAGACCCTCCACGTCCAGCGGACCGGCCCACCACCTGCGCGGGAAGGATCCGCCGACGCCGCCCTCCGCCACGGCCGTCCTACTTCGCCTGCGGTGACGCCACGCGGAGCTGGCCCAGGACCCGGGCCGGCACGTTGGTGGTGATCTCCTGGATGCCCAGTTCCTGGCACAGGTCAACGTCCTCCGGCGCGTCGACTGTCCAGACCCTGAAGCGCCGGCCGGAGTCCAGCCAGCGGCGGACGGTGTCCCGGCGTTCGCGGACATAGTCGATGCCTGGGCCCGCCATGCCCACCAGGCAGTCGTCCAGGATTTGTTCGCCCTCAAGTTGGGTGGCCTTCATCAGGTTGGCGATCGCTCCGCCGGTAATCGGGCCCACGCCCAGTCCGCCGCGTATCTCGTGGACGGTGAGATCGTCCACGAGCTGGCAAATGTAGCGGGGCGGGACGGATTCCAGGAGGTGGCGGACTGAATCGGGGCTGAAACTCATGAAGGTCACGGCCACGTTGTCCAGCGTGGAGCTTTCCGGATCCCAGCCTTCGCTGCGGAGCACTTCCAGTACCCGGTCCTCCAGCTTGAGCTGGTAAGGGCTTGGATGCTTGAGCTCGATGGCCAGGCCCACGGGCCGCCCCGCACCGCGGAGGATGTCCAGGAGCTCCGGAAGGGTGAGGAACTGCTCGGAACGGGCGCCGTAGGCCTCGGGAATCCGCGCCCCCTTCCACGACGAAAAGTCCAGCTGCCGCAGTTCGTGCAGGGTCCGGTCCCCCACCGGCCCCGTGCCGTCCGAGGTACGGTCCAGGTTGGCGTCGTGGAGCAGTACCACGTGCTGGTCCCGGGTCAGGTGGACATCGCACTCCACCCCGTCGGCCCCGTCAGCCAAGGCCTGCAGGTAGGCGGCGCGGGTATGTTCAGCGTAGGTGCCGCTGGAGCCCCGGTGGGCGTAGACCAACGGCCGTTGCGGCACAGACTCGTCAGTTGTCATGCTCACACGGTAGCGGACCGGCTTCCGCCTTCGGGGCTAGGCTTGGCACATGCAGGTGAACTCTGAGGCAACTACCGGGCACGCCGCGCAGGATGCACCAGCGAAGGCGACGCGGCAGGTGCGGCAGGGCACCTTGGCGGCAGGTGCCGTCGTCGCCCGCGATCCTGGCGCCGGTGACGCCGAAAAGGCGGCAGCGCTGCGGAAAATGAAGCTGCTGGCGCTGAGCCTGCTCATTGCCATGGCCGTGATCTTTGTCTTCGCGTTTGCCCTCCAGAAGGACTACCCGTGGCTGCAGTACGTGCGCGCCGCCGCCGAGGGGGGCATGGTGGGCGCGCTCGCCGACTGGTTTGCCGTCACTGCCCTGTTCAAATACCCCATGGGCATCAAGATTCCGCACACCGCGATCATCCCCCGCCGGAAAGACCAGATCGGCGCTTCCCTGGGCGAATTCGTGGAGACGAATTTCCTCTCCGAACAGGTGGTCCAGGACAAGCTGGCAAGCGTCAACATCGCCGGCCGTGCCGGCCAGTGGCTGGCCGCGCCGGGTGGTGCGGAGCGGGTGGCCAAGGAAGGTGCCGCCGTGATCCGCGGCGCCTTTAAGGTTTTGAATGACGACGACGTCCAGGCCGTCATCGAGGGCATGGTGCGCAAGCACCTGCTCACCCCGCCGTGGGGCCCGCCGGTGGGCAGGCTCGCCGAGCGGATCTTCCATGACGGGCACCACCACACCCTGGTGGACCTGATGGTGGACCGCGCCGCGGACTGGGTGGACGACAACCACGAGACCGTCAGCCGCCTGGTGTCCGACCGCTCCCCCACCTGGGTGCCGCAGTTCGTGGACGGGCTGGTGGGCGACAAGGTGTACGTCGAGATCCTGAAGTTCGTCCGGGCCGTCCAGGCCGACCCCAACCACCAGGTGCGGCAGTCGATCGACAAGTACCTGAACGACCTCGCGCAGGACCTTCAGCACGACCCGGCCATGATTGCCCGGGCCGAGGACATCAAGGCCCAGGTCCTGGGTGATCCCGAGGTGCGCGGACTCGCGTCCCGCACGTGGGGCACCGTCAAGAATGCGCTGCTCGGTGCCGTGGACGATCCCGACAGCGAACTCACCATCAAGTTCAAGGCAGCTGTGCGGGATTTCGGGACCAGGCTGGTGGGCGACCCCGAACTGGCGGGGAAGGTCAACGCCTGGATCGGGGACGCCGCGGCCTACTTGGTAAAGACTTATCGCTCGGACATCGCCGGGGTCATCACGGACACGGTGGCCCGTTGGGATGCCGAGGAGACCTCGCAGAAGATCGAACTGCAGGTGGGCAAGGACCTGCAGTTCATCCGCATCAACGGCACGGTGGTGGGCTCCCTGGCGGGGCTTGCGATATTCACCGTGGCGCAGCTCATCTTCGGGTAGCTTTCGCTCCCGCAGGTCCCGGGTGCGTTTGGCGCGTACGACGGCGGGATGAGGCTCGCACGCTCACGGCACCTTGGTTGCGCCACGAGGGCGTCCGGCCCGGTTTGGCTTGAGCGGGTGCTTGGCGACAGGGCCTGGGGGCAGGACTGGTCGGCAGGACTGGTCGGCAGGCATAAATGTCAGTGCCCCGTTGGATGATGTGTTTATGGGAATCGGTGCGGATCTGGCGGTGGTGATGGGTGTTTCTGCCTCTGTTGCTGCGCTCAGCGGGCTGGTTCTGGAGGATGCTGCGCTTTGTTCCGGCGCCGACGTTGGTGCTGAAGTGGACGTGTTGCAGCGGCGGTATGAGTCATGTCTGGGGCGGCTGGAGCTGGTGGCACGGTTGGAGGCCCAGCTGGCGGCGGTGAAAGCCCAAGACGTGGCGGATGCCGTTGACATCCAGCATGCTTTGCTTCCGCCGGACGCCCCGGTGGATGAGCGCACGTTCGCGGAGATGTCCGCGGTGGAGGAGATCGCCGGGGTCCTGACCATCAGCTCCGCCGCCGCCGGGGCACTGGTGGAGCAGTCCCGCCGGGTCTGCTCGCTGCCGCCTGTGGTCGAGGCCCTGTCCACGGGTGACATGTCGTGGCAGCACGCCCGGATCGTGGCCGACGAAACCGAAGGCCTGACCCCTGCAGGGGCGGCCGGGTTGGTGGCGCACTTCTTCGACCCCGACGCGCCCAACCCCGCCCGCGGCGCGGCGCCCGGTGACCTTGTCCCGTCCCGGTTCCGGGCGAAGGTCCGGGCCTGGCGGGAACGCCACCACCCCGAAACCCTGGAGAAACGCCACGCCAAGGGGGTG
>NZ_QEHL01000070.1:0-395 GCF_003116525.1 Pseudarthrobacter sp. AG30
GATACCGAGACGTTTGTGGTCGACAGAAGTCAGCCACTCGTTCCATAGGTAGGACCACTTACCGAAGTAAGTGATGGCTGCCAGAAGCGCCAGTCCCCCAATGATAATCGCAGCCACCGTTACCACGATAATAGGTTCGTGGTAGGGCACTGCATCCAGTGTAAGTTTTCCGAACATCGTTTTCTTCCTCGGCCCCTTAGTGAGCGGTTTCCGCGTGGCTCATGTCCATGCCTTCCATCCCGTCGTGAGCAGCGTGCTCGCCTTCAGGTTTAGACATGTTCATGCTCTCGTGAGACATGAATTTGTTCACAACATCTTTGAACAGATCCGGTTTCACGTTAGAGAAATATTCCACTTTGTTGTATTCGCTAGGCACAGCCACTTTCTCGAACGCG
>NZ_QEHL01000016.1:0-30766 GCF_003116525.1 Pseudarthrobacter sp. AG30
CCCCCAACCAACCCACTGGCCGGGGTTGAGTGAGGCATTGTGGGGTAACCCGTTGGAGATGGAGTCCGGACAGCAGGACCTGTACGTGCCTGCCCACTTTGGCCTGCCCGTCGGCCGCACCAGCCAGAGGGAGCAGCCGTTGATAGATGCGCCGCACCTGCTGGAGGGTGCGGATCGGTGGGACATGCCGGCCATTGACCTCCCCTTCGACCCTGGTCCTTCCGAGAATGAACTGCCAACCGACCCGTTCCCCGAGTGGCAGCTGTTCTTGGACTTCGAGGACGTGGAAGCGCCGGTTCCCTCTGGCTGAAGCGAGGAAAAGGGGGAGGGGCTGACACCCTGGCGTCTTGGATGGGGCCCGGCCTGCCGCTTCTATCTGGCATCCCAGACAAGAAACCACTCCAAAGTCGTCGTCGCCGGGCCTTCAAGGGCGCAAGCTTGAGTACGGGATACCGGACAGAGCTACCCAGAAGGGCCCCTCCACCCAATGAGCACTCCACCAAGCACCGACCCCCAGGTAAGCACCGACCCCCAGGCGCCCCGCGCTGCGGTCAAAGCATCCTCAAAAGTCCCTGCTGCGGAAAATACCCTCCGCATCCTCAAGTTGCTGGCCTCCCGGCGCGGGCCAATGGCGGCCTCCCAGATCGCCTCCAGCCTGAACCTTCCCAGGTCGAGTGTTTACCACTTGCTGGGCGTCATGGAGGCGAACGGCTTCGTCCTCCATTTGCATGAGGAGCAACGCTACGGGCTGGGCATCAGCGCCTTCGAACTCAGTTCCGCCTATTCACGGCAGGAACCTTTGTCGCGGCTGGGCCGCCCCCTCCTCGCGAGCCTCGTGGATGCCATCGGTGAGAGCGCCCACCTGGCAGTGCTGCACGGCCGCGATGTCCTGTACATCGTGGAGGAACGGGCCAAGAACCGTCCGTCGCTGGTGACCGACGTCGGCGTCCGCCTTCCCAGCCACCTCACCGCCAGCGGACGCGCCATCCTTGCCGCGCTGCCCAAATCGCAAGTACGCGCGCTCTACCCGAACGCCGCCGCCTTCACCGCCCGGCATGAAGTGGTGGGGGCCATCATGAAATACTCCGCGTTGTCCTCGCACTTGGACCAGGTCCGCCAGCGGGGGTACGCCACCGAACACGGAGAGGTTACGCCGGGTTTCGGCTCCATTGCCGCTGCCGTGACAGACCACTTGGGATGGCCAACTGCGGCCGTGGCAGTGACCTTCCTCGAGGACAAGCTGCCTGCGCAGGAGTGGCCGGTGCTGGCCGCCCGCGTCCGGAAGGTGGCTGACGAACTGTCGGTCCGGCTCCACGGCCGGCCCGGCAAGTAGTCCGCCCTGCTGCCGCCCGGCAGGCCGGCCAGGCAGCCGCCGCCCGGCAATCCCCAGGCGTTCCCGGGGCCCCGGAGCGCCCCTGTTTGTTCCGCTCCGCAAACCCTTGCAACTGGATGCCGCGCATGTCTGGAATACCGGACAGCACCCCATCGAAACCCCTGTGAAGCCCGTCCACCAAGGGCTTTAGTTGATACAGAACTTCTTTCCTCCAACAGACACCACCCGAAGGAGCCCATCATGGCACCCGCCGATTTCACCACCGGTGCCCGCCCGGTCAAAGCAGCCCGCGGCACCGAGCTCACCGCAAAGTCATGGCAGACCGAAGCGCCGCTGCGCATGCTCATGAACAACCTGGACCCCGAGGTCGCCGAGCGCCCGGACGACCTGGTGGTCTACGGCGGCACCGGCCGCGCCGTCCGCTCCTGGGCCGCGTTCGACGCCATCACCCGCACGCTGGAAACCATGGAAAAGGATGAGACCCTCCTGGTCCAGTCCGGCAAGCCGGTCGGCGTCTTCCGCACCCACGAATGGGCCCCGCGAGTGCTGCTGGCCAACTCCAACCTCGTCGGCGACTGGGCCAACTGGCCCGAGTTCCGCCGGCTCGAGGCCGAGGGCCTGATGATGTACGGCCAGATGACCGCCGGGTCCTGGATCTACATCGGCACCCAAGGCATCCTGCAGGGCACTTTCGAAACGTTCGCCGCGATTGCCCGCAAGCTCACCGGGGACGAAAACGGAACTCTCGCCGGCACGCTGACCCTCACCGGCGGCTGCGGCGGCATGGGTGGCGCCCAGCCGCTCGCCGTCACCCTGAACGACGGCGCCTGCCTGATTGTCGACGTCGACGAAACCCGCCTGCGCCGGCGGGCCGGCAAGCGCTACCTCGACGAGGTCGAAACCGACCTCGATACCGCCATCGCCAAGGTCCTCAAGGCCAAGGAGGAACGCCGCGGCTGGTCCGTGGGCCATGTTGGCAACGCCGCCGAGGTTTTCCCCGAGATCCTGCGCCGCCACAAGGCCGGCGAGCTCACCGTCGATATCGTCACCGACCAGACCTCCGCGCACGATCCCCTGAGCTACCTGCCCGAAGGAATCACGGTCGAGGAATGGCACCGCGAGGCAGCCGCGGACCCGGAAGGCTTCACCAAGAAGGCCCAGGCCTCCATGGCCCGCCACGTCCAGGCCATGGTCGAATTCCAGGACGCCGGCGCCGAGGTCTTTGACTACGGCAACTCCATCCGTGACGAGGCCCGCAAGGGCGGCTACGCGCGGGCCTTCGAGTTCCCCGGCTTCGTTCCGGCCTATATCCGGCCCCTGTTCTGCGAGGGCCTGGGCCCGTTCCGCTGGGTGGCCCTCTCGGGCGACCCTGAGGACATCCGCGTTACGGACGAGGCCATCAAGGAACTCTTCCCCGAGAACAAGCACCTGCACCGCTGGATCGACGCCGCCCAGGAGCGGGTGGAATTCGAGGGCCTCCCCGCCCGCATCTGCTGGCTCGGCTACGGCGAACGCGCCAAGGCCGGCCTGCTGTTCAACCAGCTGGTCAAGGAGGGCAAGGTCAAGGCGCCCATCGTGATCGGCCGCGACCACCTGGATTCCGGCTCCGTTGCCTCCCCGTACCGCGAGACCGAGGCCATGGCTGACGGCTCGGACGCGATCGCGGACTGGCCGCTGTTGAACGCTCTGCTCAACACTGCCTCCGGAGCCACTTGGGTGTCACTGCACCACGGCGGCGGAGTGGGCATCGGCCGCTCCATCCACGCCGGGCAGGTGTCCGTTGCCGACGGCACCGACCTCGCAGCCGAAAAGCTTGAGCGCCTCCTCACCAACGATCCCGGCATGGGCGTGATCCGCCACGCCGACGCCGGCTACGAACGAGCCCTTGACGTCGCCAAGGAACGCGGCGTCCGAATCCCCATGCAAGAGTCCGCCGACTCCGCAGCAGCAACGAACTAGGACTATCCGATGACCCTAACGACCCACTCACCGCTGACCGTCACCCTCGGCTCCAACGGCGTCACTGCCCAGGACGTGCTCGCCGTCGCCCGCCATGACGCCAAAGTGGCCATCGCTCCGGATGCCCTGGAGGCCGTGGCCCAGGTCCGCGCCCACATCGACAGCCTCGCGTCCAGCGACATCCCGGCTTACGGGATCTCCACAGGCTTCGGTGCCCTGGCCAACCGCCACATCCCCAATGACCTGCGCACCCAACTGCAGAAGTCCCTGATCCGCAGCCACGCCGCCGGCATGGGCCCGGCCGTGGAACGCGAAGTGGTCCGCGGCATCATGTTCCTGCGCGCCAAGACCCTCGCCTCCGGCCGAACCGGCGTCCGCCCCGTGGTGCTGCAAACCATGGTGGACGTGCTGAACGCCGGGATCACCCCGGTGGTCCGCGAGTTCGGCTCGCTCGGCTGCTCCGGCGACCTCGCTCCGCTGTCCCACTGCGCCCTGGTGCTGATGGGTGAAGGCGAAGCGGAAGGGCCCGACGGCGTCACATACGGCGGGCGGGGAGAGCGGACTGTCGCCGAGCTGCTTGCAGACCACGGCATCGAGCCGGTCACCCTGGCCGAGAAGGAAGGGCTGGCGCTGGTCAACGGCACCGAGGGCATGCTGGGCATGCTCCTGATGGCCATTGCCGACCTCCGCCAGCTGCTGGCGACGGCGGACATTACCGCCGCGCTCAGCGTTGAGGCGCTGCTGGGCACCGACCAGGTGTTCGTTCCCGAACTGCACGCCGCGCTGCGCCCGCATCCCGGCCAGGCTGCCAGTGCCGACAACATGCTGCGCGTGCTCTCGGACTCGCCGATTGTCGCGTCCCACAAGGAGGGTGACTCCCGTGTGCAGGATGCCTACTCGCTGCGCTGCGCCCCGCAGGTTGCCGGTGCCGTCCGTGACACCGTCGATCATGCGGAACTCGTGGCAACCCGCGAACTGGCCGCGGCTATCGACAACCCGGTGGTCCTGCCCGACGGCCGCGTGAGCTCAAACGGCAATTTCCACGGCGCCCCGGTGGCTTATGTCCTGGACTACCTTGCCATTGCCGTCGCGGACCTCAGCTCCATCGCCGAACGCCGGACCGACCGGATGCTTGATCCCGCCCGTTCGCACGGCCTTCCCGCGTTCCTGGCCTCCGATCCCGGCGTGGACTCGGGGCTGATGATTGCCCAGTACACCCAGGCAGGCCTGGTGTCGGACAACAAGCGGCTGGCTGTGCCGGCGTCGGTGGATTCCATTCCAAGCTCCGCCATGCAGGAGGACCACGTCTCCATGGGCTGGCACGCGGCGCGGAAGCTGCGCAAGGCAGTGGAGAACCTCCGGCGGGTCCTGGCCATCGAGCTGGTGACGTCTGCGCGGGCCTTGGATATCCGCACGCAGCTTTCCGGTGGGGAGCTCACGCCGGGCCCGGCGGGCACCGCCGTCGTGGCCGCCCTTCGCGCCGTGGTGGAGGGCCCGGGGACGGACCGTTTCCTGTCTCCGGAGCTGGAGGCGGCGGACCGGCTGGTTGCCTCCGGGGAAGTGCGACGGGCGGCCGAATCCGCCGTCGGCTTCCTGGCCTGAAAACCGAAGGATCTTCAGTACCTGCTGCACTCCGGTCCGAAGTGCGGAATATCCGGCGACACTGCCAGTGGCGGGGTCCGGAGTGTAGTAGAACTGATGGTGTAGTGAAAGTCACATCAACGACGCTGTGGCAGCAGAACAATACAAAGGGGTAGAAGTTCACATGAAAGCACGTGGGGCAGTCCTGTCCAGGCGCAACGCCCATTCCGCTGCGGTATCCAACTGGAAGGCCCTTAAGGCCGGGGACCGCGTCGAAATCATCAAGCATGCGCATGTGGTGGCGGCCGGAGAAGTGGAAGAGGTGTCGCAGAGCGGCAACGTCCTCTGGCTGGTGCCGGCCGGACCGTCAGACTTGTCGGAAAAGCAGCTCTTCCTGAAGTCCGACGGCGTCCAGGTCCGCCTCGCCTGAAGGCCGCACCCGCTAGACAAAAGAATCCCCGCAGCGCCTTACGGCACTGCGGGGATTCTTTCTTTGGCTCCAAGCGTTCGTCCGGTGGCCCGGGGGCCGCGCAGCCGGGAAATCAGGCCGCGACGGATTCGTAGGTCTCGCCAAAGGGGACGGATTCGTCCAGGGCCACCGTGTAGCGTCCCGGGTGCAGCCTGGTCACCAGGATGCCGCAGGCGGCGTCCTTCGCTGCCACCTCAATCAACTCGGCTACCGCCTCTTCCAGCCCGGAGTGGACCTCGCTGGCGCTGGAGAACTCGAGGCTGATGGACCGGAGTTCCGGGCCTTCGGCGGTTTTGGCAGCGGCGGGGACGCGCTCCAAAGTGCTTGTGATCATGTACTGAACTTTCTGTGTTTCGTGCCGGGTGGCTCCGCTATTCTAACGATCAGTATCCATATATGTCAGATGACTGCCCTCCTGAACCACTAGAGAGGCGGTCACAAAGCGTTCGTTCGCGGCGCCGGACGGAATCAACGACCATGGAAGCGGGCACCGCCAGGGCCCCATCCAGCAGTCCCGCCCCCACACCTTGAGGAGATTTGGTATGAAGATCATGCGCCTGGGCAACAGCGGCAGCGAACAGCCCGCAGTGCTCGTTCCCTCAGCGGACGGCACCGGCCGGTACTTCAGCCTGCTGCCCCTGACGGATGACGTCGACGGCGGGTTCCTCGCTGCCGGCGGCCTGGACAAGGTCCGGAAAGCCTTGGCGGCAGGTGACCTCCCGGTCCTTGAAGGCGCGGAAGCGCTGCGGGTCGGACCGCCAGTGGCCAGGTCCGGCTCAGTGGTGGGCATCGGGATGAACTATGCCGCCCACGCGGCCGAGTCGGGAGCCGAACCGCCCACGGTTCCGGTGGTCTTCCTCAAGCCAAGCAATACGGTCGCCGGCCCCTTCGACCCGGCCCCGATCCCTCCGCATTCCGCAAAGTACGACTGGGAGGTGGAGCTCGGCATCGTGATCGGCAGGGAGGCCTGCTACCTGGGCTCCCCGGAAGAAGCAGCCGCGTGTATCGCCGGCTACGTCACGGCCAACGACCTCTCCGAACGCGAATACCAGTTGCCGGGAGCCGCGGGCCAGTGGACCAAAGGCAAGTCGCTTCCCGGGTCAACGCCCCTTGGCCCGTGGCTGGTTCCGGCCGAGGATATCGACGGCGGCAACGTCCCGCTGCGCAGTTGGGTCAATGGTGAACCACGCCAGGACTCCTCTACCTCAGAGCTCATCTTTGACGCAGCCACCCTGGTCCATCATTGCAGCCAGTACATGCGGCTGGAACCAGGCGACGTGATCCTCACCGGGACTCCGCAGGGTGTTGCCCTCAGCGGCCGTTTCCCCTACCTCCAGCCGGGCGACGTGGTGGAGGTGGAAGTGGCAGGCCTGGGCCGCCAGCGCCAGGAGCTGTTCCGGGCCCCGGCGGCCGCAACGGCCTAGGGTTACCGGCCCGCTTTTACGGCCAGCACCGGGCAGTCCGCCTCCAGCAGGATGCGCTGCGACGTGCTGCCCATGATCAGCTTGCCCACCGGCGTTCGGCGGCGCAGGCCGATCACGATCAGGTCGGCGTTGTGCTCCTCCGCGGCGTCCAGCACCTCGGCTGCGGCATCATGGCCGCGGACGGGCCGTTTGATCAGGTACTCGATGCCCTGGCCGGCCAGCCGCTGCTCGATGTCCTGGATGTCGCCTTCTTGCGCAAACCGGCTGTCCACTGCCGCTTCACCCTTGGAGGAGTTGATCAGCACCAAGGTGCTGTTGGCCTTTCGGGCCTCGGTGATGGCCTGCGTCAGGGCAGCTTCGCCCTCCGGGGTCGGGACGTATCCCACAACGACGGTCATGTTGTTTCCTGTTCTGCTGGGCGTGGGTGGGGGAGCTGTTCAGTCACTGTAGTCCGCTGCGCCCGAATTGGCTGGAACCAGGGGCTTGTGCGCCGGACGGTTCCGGCGGAACAGCTTGTAGGCAAACGGCCAGAGCAGGATGATGCCGATAATCACGTAGATGCCGACCGCGATCGGCTCGCTGAGGAGACCCGCGGGGTCGCCCGCACTCAGCTGCAGGGTCTTGCGGAGCTGCCCTTCAATGCGAGGGCCCAGGATCACGCCAAGGATCAGCGGCAGGACGGGAAGCCCGAAGCGCCGCATCATGAAGCCGAGTGCGCCCAGGACCAGCAGGATCACCAGGTCGAACGCCTGCAGGTTCACCGAGTAGGCGCCCAGCGTGGCGAAGAACAGAATGCCGGCATACAGGTAGGGGCGGGGCAGCTGCAGGAGTTTCGCCCACATCGGTGCCAGCGGCAGGTTGATCAGCAGGAGCAGCAGGTTGCCAATGAAGAGGCTGGCGATCAGCGCCCACACAAGGGGCCCTTGGCTTTCGAAGAGCTGCGGGCCCGGCTGGATGCCATAGGACGTGAAGGCGGCGAGCATGACGGCAGCGGTGGCGTTGGTGGGCAGGCCCAGGGCCAGCATGGGGGTCAGGGTGCCGGCGGCCGCCGCGTTGTTGGCTGCTTCCGGGCCGGCAACGCCCTCGATAGCACCCTTGCCGAACTCTTCGGGGTGTTTACTGAGGCGCTTTTCGGTGACGTAGGAGAGGAAGGTCGGGATCTCGGCGCCGCCTGCCGGCAGTGCGCCGAACGGGAAGCCAAAGGCAGTCCCGCGCAGCCAGGGCTTCCATGAGCGCTTCCAGTCGGACTTGCCCATCCAGGGCTGGCCCACGGGAATGGCATGCAGGGGGGTGCGGCGCAGGTGCGCGGCCACCCAGAGGGCCTCTCCCACGGCGAAGATGGCCACGGCCACCACCACGATGTCCAGGCCGTCGGCCAGGAGCGGCTGGCCGAAGGTGAGTCGCCGCTGGCCGGTCACGGAGTCCATGCCCACCAGGCCAATGGCCAGGCCGAGGCCCAGGGAAGCAAAACCGCGCAGGCGGGACGAACCGAGTACGGCCGTGACCGCCAACAGCGCCAAGACCATGATGGCGAAGTAGCTGGGTGCACCAAGGCTCACGGCGAACTTCACCACGATCGGCGCGCAGACGGCCAGCAGCGCCGTGCCGATGGTGCCGGCGACGAACGAGCCGATGGCCGCCGTTGCAAGCGCCTGCGCCGCCCTGCCCGCCTTGGCCATCTTGTTGCCCTCGATGGCGGTGACCACGGAGGACGATTCGCCGGGGGTGTTGAGGAGGATCGAGGTGGTGGAACCGCCGTACATGCCGCCGTAGTAGATGCCGGCGAACATGATGAAGGCGCTGGTGGGTTCCAGGGCGTACGTGACGGGAAGCAGCAGGGCAACGGTCATGGCCGGGCCCAGGCCGGGGAGGACACCGACGGCGGTGCCCAGGACGACGCCGATGACGGCGTACAGGAAATTCATGGGGGTCAGGGCGGTGGCGAAGCCGTCCATCAGGGAGGACCAGACGTCCATTTAGAGGATTCCTTCCAGGAGGCCGGCCGGCAGCGCGATGCCCAAGCCGAGGTAGAAGCCGTAGAAGGTCAACAGGGACAGGGCCACGGAGATCAGGCCGTCCCGGACGTAGCGGCGGCTGCCGAGGGCCAGCACGCTGCCCCAGAACAGGACCGTTCCGGAGATCACCCAGCCGGCCCAGTCGATCAGCAGGATGTTCAGGATGAAGGCGCCGGCCAGCGGCAGGACGGTCTTCCAGTCGGCGGGGTGCGTGAGGTCGACATCCTCGCCGCCCTCAGCCTCGCCCTTGCCGCCGCGCAGGACGTTGACGGCCAGCAGCACGGCGCAGACCACCAGCATTCCGGCCACGATGAACGGAACGGTCTTGGGGCCTACCGGGTCGGACTTCGAATATGGGGTGACCAGGCCGTTGGCATCCAGGAAGACCAGGACGCCGGCCGCCCCGAGCAGGAGTGCAACTCCCAGCTCGGAGCGGCCTTTGAGGCCTGTGGTCAGGGAGGTCACGCCAACCCAAGCTTGGTGAGGACGTCCGCCACCCGCTTGTCCTGTTCGGTGAGGAAGGTCTTGAACTGGTCACCGGTGATGAAGGCATCGGTCCAGCTGTGGGTCTTCAGCGCTTCCTTCCAACCGGCCGTGCCGTGCATCTTTTCGAGGGCTGCGATCAGCGATGCCTTGTCCTTGTCGCTGATGCCCGGAGGGGCCACCACGCCGCGCCAGTTGGTGAACACCAGGTCGATGTTGGATTCCTTGAGCGTGGGTGAGTCCACGCCGTCCAGGCGCTTCTCGCCGCTGGTGGCCAGGACCCGGACCTCGCCGGATTCGATCTGCTTGAGGTACTCGCCGGCACCGGAGGCGGCGAAGCCGAGCTTGTTGCCGAGGATTGCGGGCAGGAGGTCGCCGCCGCCGTCGTAGGAAACGTAGTTGACCTTGGTGGCGTCGATGCCCACGGCCCCTGCCAGCTGCATGGGCAGCAGGTGGTCGGGGCCGCCGGGCGAGGAGCCGCCGCCCACGGCGATGGAGCCGGGATCGGCTTTCCAGGCCTTCACCAGGTCATCGATGGTCTTGTACGGGGAGTCCTTGCTGACCATGATGGCGCCGGGCTCTTCGATCAGCCGGGCCAGCGGGGTGGTGTCGGTCAGCTTGGACTCTGACTTGTTGGTGTAGCTGGCGCCCACCACACCGAGGCCCATGAGCATGGCAAGATCGCCGTTGCCCTTCTCGTTGACCACGCGGGCCAGGCCCACCGTGCCGCCGGCCCCGGCGAGGTTGAAGACTTCGGTGTTGGTGGAGATCTTCTCGTCGTCGAGGACCTTCGCGGCGGCGCGGGCGGTGGTGTCGTAACCGCCGCCGGGGGTGTTGGGGACCATGATCTGCAGGCCGGTGATGGGTCCGGCGGCGGCGCCGGAGCTTTCCGAACCGGTGGAGCTCTTGCTGGTGGCACCGCAACCGGTGGCCATCAGGGCGATGCCGGCGGCAACGGCGGCAATTCGCAATGCGCGGATCTGGCGCATGTGTTCCTCTTCTCTCGAACAAATCTTGATCGGCGCCGGCTGCCTTGCAGTTCCGGTGCCTTGTGGTTCCGATGCTAGGGGCGGCCGTGACGCGGATCACTCTTGTGTACGCAGAGAAAGTTGTGTTCATTGCGTTCACGTTTCCAAACCCCCACGACGGCCCGGCCGCGGGCTTTGGGATATAGTTCCCGGGTATCGCCCCCGGAACACCAGGAAGACCATTGTGACTCGACGACGAGGAATGTCCCTTGCGGGGCAGTACCTTCTGCTGCAGTTGCTCATTGTCTTGGCGGTGCTGGTGGGCGTGGTGGCCATTTCCCTGGCCCAGTCCGCGGCGGCCTTCGAACGGACCGAGGGCAGGCGTGCCCTGTCGGCAGCGGAAGCGCTCGGCGGCAACCCGGTGGTGCGTGAGCTGCTTCCGGACACAGAGCCGCGTGGCGGTGCCGTGCTTCCCGCGGTGGCGGAGTCCGTGCGCATTGTCTCGGGCTCATCCCGGGTGGCGCTGGCGAAACTGGACCGTACCGTGGTGGCATCCTCGGATCCCAGCCTGCTGGGCCGGCCGCTGGAGCTCGGCGCGAGCCGGGTGATGGAAGGCCGGGCGTGGACCGGAGTGGTGGGCGGCACGCCCGCACCGCTCCTGTCCGCCCATGTGCCGGTCCTGGACGATTCCGGCCGCATGATCGGGATCGCCTCCATCAGCCGCAACTATCCCACGGTCCTGGAACGGCTGGGCGACGCCGTCCCCAATCTCCTTACCTACCTTGGGGTTGCCAGTGTCCTGGGCATCGCCGGGTCCCTCCTGCTGTCGCGCAGGGTCAAGCGGCAGACCCTCGGCATGGAACCCAGCGAAATCACCAGCCTGGTGGAGAACCGGGAAGCCATGCTGCACGGCCTCAAGGAGGGCGTGGTGGCCCTCGACCTGCACGAACGGATCACGGTGGCCAACCACAGTGCACGGGCGCTGCTGGGCCTCCCTCCGGATTGCGTGGGCAAGCGGGTGTCCGGCCTGGCTGTCGAGCCGGCCCTCAAGCAAGTCCTCACCCAGGACCAGCCCGGACCGGACCAGCTGGTGCTCGTCGGGGACCGCCTGGTGGTGATGAACCGGGTGCCCATCCGGTCCCGCGGCAAGGTGATCGGATCGGTGGCCACGCTCCGCGACCGGACGGAACTATCTGAACTTGAGCAGGAGCTGGGCGCCACCCGCACCGCCACGGACACCCTTCGGGCCCAGGCCCATGAGTTCGCCAACCAGCTCCATGTCATTTCCGGCCTGATCCAGATCGGCGAGTACGAGTCCGTGGTCCAGTTCGTCAACGGCGCCACGGTGGACCGGACCCGGCTCAACGACGAGGTGACCGGCCGGATTGCCGATCCCGCGCTCGCCGCCCTGCTGATCGCCAAATCCAGCCTGGCCGCCGAGCGTGGCGTGGCACTGCAGCTGGACCCGGGTTCAGGGCTGGACAAGGTGGATGACGCGCTGTCCCGGGACCTCACCACGGTGGTGGGGAACCTCGTCGACAACGCGTTCGACGCCGTCACCGGGCTTCCACAGGCAGCCGTCACGGTGCTGGTGGAGGGCAGAGCCGGGGAGGACGTGGTGGTCACAGTCCGGGATAACGGGCCCGGCGTCCCGGGCGGCTCGGCCGACCACATTTTCCGCCAGGGCTTTACCACCAAAGAACCAGGGCCGGCGGGCAGCCGCGGCTTTGGCCTGGCGATGTCCCGGGTTGTCTGCCGCCGCGGCGGCGGGGACCTGACGGTGGCCAATGACCACGGGGCGGTCTTTAGGGCCGTGCTGAAACGAGGGAGTACCCAGGCATGATCAAAGTCCTGATCGTCGACGACGACTTCATGGTGGCCAAAGTGCATGCCGGATTCATCCAGCGCACGCCCGGCTTTACCGTGGTGGGGGCGGCCCACACCGGGGCACAGGCAGTTGCCGAGACCCAACGGCTCCGGCCCGACCTGGTGTTGCTGGACATCCACCTGCCCGACGTCAACGGCCTGGACCTCATGCACCGGCTGCGCAGCGTGGCCCCAGAACTGGACGTCCTCGTGATCAGTGCCGCCCGCGAGGTCGAAACGGTACGGAAGGCGCTCCGGGGCGGCATCGTGCATTACCTGATCAAGCCGTTTTCCCAGTCGGACCTGCAGGAGCGGCTGGAACATTACCGCAGCGCGTACCAGGGCCTGGATGCCGCCAAGGACGTGGCCGAGCAATCGGACGTCAACCGGGTATTCGGCCTGGACCGCGGCGAACGGCCGCTGCCCAAGGGGTGCAGCATCGAGACCCTGAAACTGGTGGAGGCCGCCCTCAACGCTGCCGCCGGCGACGTGTCCGCCGCGGAGGTTGCCCAGGAGCTCGGAACGTCCCGCGTCAGCGCCCGCCGCTACCTGGAATACCTGCATGACGCAGGCGCCCTGGACGTACGGCTCAAGTACGGCGTGGGGCGGCCGGAACGGCGTTATGTCTTGAAGGCGTGACCCGGCCTGACCCGGCCGCCAAGGACTGTCAGCGCAGCAGCGTGTCAACCAATCGGGCGGCCGTTCGCGCGGTCCGTCCGTCAATGTCGAATGCGGGGTTCAGTTCCGCCACGTCCAGGTGCAGCAGCTTCCCGCTCGCGGCCACCTGCCGGCACACGGCCGTGATCACGGGAAGTGGCACGCCGTAGGCTGCGGGGGCGCTGACGCCCGGGGCCACCGAGGCGGGAAGTACGTCCAGGTCGATCGTCAGGTACAGGATGTCGGTTTCCGCCAGGAAGTCCGCCACGAACGCCTGGACGCGTTCTGCCCCGCAGTCTTCGTCCAGCAGGTAGCGGACGCCGAGTTTTCCCGCGGTGTCGAACAGGGCCCGGGTGTTGTTTGGCTCCGAAATGCCGACGACGGCGTAACGGAAGTCGCGTCCGGCGTCCGTTTCCGCACGGGCCATTTGCAGGAACGGCGTACCCGAACTTGGAACCGCTTCGTCGCGGAGGTCGAAGTGGGCGTCGAGGTTCAGCACGCCCAGCCGCTGCCCGCTCCGGACCGCGGCCGACGCACTGACGCCAAGGTAGCTGGCGTAGGCGGTTTCGTGGCCGCCGCCCAGGACGACAGTCTGGTGGCCGGCGTCGAGCAGGGCTGCCAGGGCATGGCCCAGCCGTTCCTGGCCGGCCTCAAGCCGGTCTCCGGACACCACCACGTCACCGCAATCGGAAACGGTGCGGTCCAGATGGAAGGCAAGGGGTCCGAGCGCCGTCCGCAGCGCTGCGGGGGCGGCGGCAGCCCCGGTCCGGCCCTTGTTTCGGCGTACTCCCTCGTCGCTGGCGAAACCCAGCAAGGCCACCGGCTTCCGGCCCTTGTTTCGGCGTACTCCCTCGTCGCTGGCGAAACCCAGCAAGGCCACCGGCTTCCGGCCCGAGGCCACTGGGTGCCCGGCACCCTGGCCGCCCTCCGCGTCCGACGGACCGGGCTCAAGCGCCCGGTTCACTGCCTGCCACCAGCGGCGGTGGGCCGGGCCGTCGCCGTCGTACCTCCCTGTCCAGGGCTGCGGCGGGACGTCGACGGCTGGGGACTGGAAAGGCATGCATCAAGCTCACCGTACGCCGGGCAGAAAAACCAGCAACGCCGCCGTCGTCCTGTCCGGGATCCAAGAACCAACCCCGCGGGGCGGGGCAGGGGTAGGGTGGGATCGGTCGGCCAGATCCAAGCGTGACGTGCCTGTGCCGGAACCACGCATCTTTCCAAGCCGGAGGCCGCTCATGTTCGACGCCGCTAACATCATCTTTGCGGCCGCCGGCGCGGCCGTCTTCGTCGCCGCCGTCTTGCCAAAACTGCTGCGCAACATGCCCTTGTCCATGCCCATGGTCTTCCTCGGTGCCGGCATGGGGGCCTTTGCGCTGATTCCCTCGCTCCCGGATCCCAACCCGGTGGAGCACAGTGGTTTCGTGATGCACCTGGCGGAAATCTGCGTCATCATTTCGCTGATGGGCGCCGGGCTTGCCTTGGACCGGCCGGTAGGGCGCAAGCGGTGGTCCACCACCTGGCGGCTGCTGGGCATCGCCATGCCGCTGTGCATCGCCGCCCTGACGCTGCTGGGCATGTGGTTCCTGGGCCTGGGCCTTGGCGCGGCACTGCTGGTGGCCGCCAGCCTGGCCCCCACGGATCCGGTCCTTGCCTCGGAAGTGCAGGTGGGCGAACCGGCGGACGAGGAAGAAGGTGTCGAAAAGGAAGATGAGGTGCGTTTTGGCCTTACCTCGGAGGCCGGCCTCAACGACGGGCTGGCCTTCCCGTTCGTCTACCTGGCCATCGCCATCAGCGTGGCAGGCGCCTCGCCGTCGGCCTGGTTTCCCGAATGGTTCGGGGTGGACGTGCTGTGGCGGCTGGCGTTGGGCCTGCTGGTGGGTTTCCTCACCGGAAAACTCCTGGCGAAGCTGTTCTTTTCAGCGCGCCGCGACAGCCTGCGGCTTTCCAACCACTCGGAGGGCTTCGTGGCGCTGGCAGCCACCTTCCTGGCGTACGGGCTGACGCAGTTGGCGGAGGGCTACGGGTTCATCGCGGTCTTCGTGTGTGCCGTGACCATCCGCGCGGCCGAGCGCAGCCATGGCTACCACCGGGTGCTGCACTCATACGTGGAGCAGCTCGAACGGCTCCTGACCGTGGTGATCCTGGTCCTGCTCGGCGGCGCCATAGCCCGTGGACTCCTCGCCGGCATCGGGCCGGCGGAGGTGCTGGTCGCGTTGGCGTTCCTGCTGGTGGTCAGGCCCGTGGCGGGTTGGCTGGGGCTGTTGGGCGGCAAGACCGGGCCGCGCGAACGGGTGGCGCTGTCCTTCTTCGGCATCCGCGGTATCGGGTCGCTGTACTACTTGGCCTTTGCCCTGGGGGAGGACCATTTCGCGGACCAGGCGCACTGGCTCTGGTCGTTTGTGGGGCTGGTGGTGGCGTTGTCCATTGTGATCCACGGGGCCACCACCTCGCCGCTGATGAACCGGCTGGACCGGCTGCGCGAGAAACGGGCGCTGGCCGTCTCCGGGGACGAAGGACTCGCGCCCAACACGCCGGTATAGCCGGCCGTAAAGACAAAGGGCTGGTACGGCAGGCGCCGCACCAGCCCTTCCCGTCCAGCGGGTGGCTACATGCTGATGGCGGCCTCGATCGGGCCGATGGCGAAGAACAGCAGGAATGCCGCGGCCACGGCCCACATCAGCGGGTGGATGTCCTTGACCTTGCCCTGGACCGTGCGGATCAGGACGTAGGCGATAAAGCCGGCGCCCAGGCCGTTGGCGATCGAGTAGGTGAACGGCATGAGGGTGAAGGTCAGGAACGCCGGGATGGCAATGCCCCAGTCCTGCCAGTCAATCTTGCCCACCTGGGACACCATCATGAAGCCCACCACCACCAGGGCCGGGGCTACGGCCTCGAACGGGACCAGGTTGATCAGCGGGGTGAAGAACATGGCCACCAGGAACAGCAGGCCGGTGACGATCGAGGCGATGCCGGTCCGGGCGCCTTCGCCAATGCCGGCGCCGGCTTCGACGTAGATCTGGTTGGAGGAGACGGACGCGCCGCCGCCGATGATGGCACCGAGGGCGTCCACCTGGAGCACGCGGTCCACGTCGGGAATGTTGCCGTGTTCGTCGACCGTGCCGGCTTCGTTGGCCAGGCCCACCATGGTGCCCATCGCGTCGAAGAAGATGCTGAGCAGGATCACGAAGGCCAGCAGGGTGGCGGCCACGAAGCCGAGGTCGGAGAAGGCGCCGAACGGGTTGGCCTTGCCGATCAGGGAGAGGTCCGGGGCGGCCCAGCCGCTGAATGTGGGGGCCACCAGGGACCAGCCCTGCGGGTTGGAGGTCTTGCCGTCAAAGCTGGGGCCGATGTGGAGGGTCATCTCAAGGATGACGGACAGTACGGTCGAGGTGATGATGCCGATCAGGATGGCGCCCTTGACCTTCCGGACCACCAAGGCGATGGTGAGGATCAGGCCGAAGACGAACACGGCGGTGGGCCAGCCCAGCAGTTTGCCGTCGAAGCCCAGGCCCACGGGCACGGTGGTTCCTGCCACGTCCGGGATTCGCCGCACGAACCCGGCATTGACCAGGCCGATCAGGGCGATGAACAGGCCGATGCCCACCACGATTGCTGTCTTGAGCCCCTCGGGCACGGCCTTGAAGACGGCGGTCCGGAAACCGGTGAGGACCAGGATCAGCATGGTGATGCCGGAAAGGACCACCAGGCCCATCATGTCCGGCCAGGTGAGGCCCGGGTTCCTGGCGACCGTCACGGCCACGAAGGCGTTGACGCCCAGGCCGGTGGCCAGTGCGAAGGGGTGCCGTCCCCATGCGCCCATGAGGATGGTCAGCACCCCGGCCACGAGCGCGGTTACCGCGGCAACGGCGGTGAAACCGAGCGTTGCCCCGGTGGAGTCGGGACCGGACAGGATCAGGGGGTTCAGCACCACGATGTAGCTCATGGCGAAGAAGGTGGCGAACCCGCCGCGGATCTCGCGGGAAAAGTTGGAGCCTCGCTCCGTGACCATGAAATACCGGTCCAGGGCAGAGCCTTGCTTAAGCATTAGTCCTCCGGGGGAATGTGTGGGGATACCTGCATCCTAAGGGTGCTGCACGGTGGGGGCGGCCAAATTCGCCTAGTCTGTAAGGAAGCCAACATGAGGAGCAGCCCATGCGCCCGGTCCACCGGCAGTTGCTGAGCGTGATGCTCGGTTTGTTCGTCCTTGCAGTCGCCACCCTTGGCCTGGTGGGTCCGGCCTCCGCGCATGATGCCGCCGAATCCACCAGCCCGGCACAGGGAGCGTCGGTGGCGGCCCCGCCCGAAGAAGTGTCGGTGACCTTCAGCAACCCGCCGCTGGGCATTGGCTCCTCGTTCTCGGTCAAGGACGCGTCCGGGACGGAGTGGGCTGACGGTTCCGTCCGCATCGTTGACAACGTTGCCACCCAAAAGCTTCGATCGGGCGGCCCGGCGGGGGCGTACACGGTGGCGTGGCGCGTGGTCAGCTCAGATTCACACCCGATCGAGGGGACGTTCACGTTCACCGCGGCGTCGGGATCCGCCCCAGCGGGAGCCGCGGCCTCAGTCCCTGCCCCGTCGGAAAGTTCGACGGCGGCCGGCGCTGTCCCCGGCATGGGCACCGCGAGGCCGGGGGTGACGGAGGAACCGTCAGCACCTGCCGGCGCAGCCGAACCCTTCCAATGGAGCATCGTGCTGTTTGCGGCTGTGGCCGTTGGATTGCTCGTCAGCCTGGGCGTCCTGGCCCGGCGCCGGCTATCCGGTGACGGTGACGCGCTTGACGACGGGCACCAGCCCGACGAGGAGGACCGGCCCGACGACGGGGACACAGTTGGAGAGGGCCGGCGGTAGCGGCCGCTTGGCCGAACAGGCGGATCAAGGCCGGCGGTCAAGAGGATTGCCGTCAGCAGGTAAGCGCCGCAAAGCTGCCCGTTGCGGGGAAGGCGCCGGCCGATGGCTGGACGTTGCCAAGGTTGACCTTGGCGGAGATCGCCTGGCCTACGGTCTTGGCCTGGCGCAGCACCTCCTTGGGTGACGGCGTGATCAGTTCACCCACCCCCACCAGGTAGATGCCGATCGCCCGCATGGCTGCTGCCACGTTCTTGCCTACGGCAATGCCGAAGTCGCTGAGCATGCGCCGCAGTTGGCTGTGGGCGCAGCGCGTCAGGACAATGTGGTCTGCCACCAGGATGCCTGTGGGCGTGTGGACCTGCCACCGGGGCGCTGCGGTGTCCTCCGGACCCTCAAGCATGGTCAGCTGCACAGCCCGGGTGGTATTCCGCACGTCGACGCTGTGGCTTGCGGCGTAGTTGCGCAGGTGCCGCAGGATCTCGTTCCGCTCCCTCAGGGTGTCACTGTCCGCGGCGTCGCAGCGCTGCAGCGACGACGTGTTCGCCGGCTGCGCCGCGCCCAGGATATCCAGGCCGTCCACCACGATGGACTCCACTCCGTGCCGCCGCAGTTCAGCGGCCACGGCCAGCCCGGACAGGCCGGTGCCAATGATCACAGTGGTGGTCTGTTCGGTCCCGGCATTCCCAGGCATGCTTGACACTACAGTTTCCCTCCTTCGAAGCTTCGGCAGGTTGCCGGCGACCTCGCCGGCTCGCGTCCCGATGCCCCCAAGCACGGTCGCAGCGCATGGCCGGGCCGCCCCCACAGGAAGTTGCAGCTGGCGTCCCGGACCAACAATGTCCTGAAGACTACAGAACAATTGCGGCCGTGAATAGCCCATGGGAGAAAACATTCGCGCGGTGGTGAAGGCGCTTTCCGGGAGCGCCGGGAAAGCCTGTGGATAACCCTCGTTCGCGCCCCTGAACAGGCTTGCTAAGCCGCGGGGGACGGAGAATAGTGGGAAGTGGAAGCGGCCTGTTCCCTGCCGTTGCAGCAGCGGGACGGGGTGCACGGACCCGGGGCCGTTTTCTGGCAGAATAGCCGCAACATCAGGCAGTATCGCGAGGAGGCGGCCCCCATGGGCTCACAAGAGTTGCATCCGGACCCCGCTCGGGACGGCGGTGGTTCTCCGGCCGCTCCCGAAGGCATCGTGGTGGGGGTCGATGGCTCCGAGCACGGCCAGTGCGCCCTGGTGTGGGCCGCGCGGGAGGCCCAGCGCCGTCGTCGTCCACTCCATATCGTCACCGCCTACTCGGTGCCGATCTTCGCCGCCTCCGGCCTGGACGGCGGCTACGCCACCGTGGACGACTCGGTCATCCGGGAGGGGGCCGAGGCCATCGCCAAACAGGCCCTCGAGAAGGTTTCAACGTACGACGTCGAGGCCAGCTCCTCGGTGGAGAACGGTGACGCCGCCGGTGTGCTGCTGGAGATCTCCGAAACCGCCGAGCTCCTGGTGGTGGGAACCCGCGGCCGCGGTGGCTTCGTGGGCCGGCTCCTGGGTTCGGTCAGCAGCGCGCTGCCCGCCCACGCGAAATGCCCCACGGTGACCGTGCCGCTGTTCTGCTCGGAGCGGCTCGGTGAGACCACCGAGGACCGGCGCATCAAGGCAGAGCAGGCCAAATCCGGCCACCGGCCGGTGGAGAACGTGGTGGTGGTCGGCGTCGACGGTTCCGAGCAGGCCAGGGTGGCCGTGCTGGAAGCAGCTGACCAGGCCGAACGGCTCGGCGCCGCGCTCCGTGTGGTCTGTGCCGTGCCGCAGTACAGCGGTTCCTTGGCGTGGGTTCCCGCCCCGATGGACCGGAAGGCCTTGTTTGAGGACATCCGCGTCACCCTGGACGCGGGCATGGCCTGGCTTCGCAGCCACTATCCCCACTTGCGGGCCGATTACGAGCTCAAGGACGGTTCGCCTGTCGACGTCCTCGTGGAGGAGAGCAGGCACGTGGAGCTGGTGGTGGTGGGCACCCGCGGCCGCGGTGGCTTCACCGGCATGCTCCTCGGCTCAACATCGGACGGCGTACTCCATCACGCCAAGGGACCGGTCATGGTGGTGCCGGACCGGGAAGACCCACGCTTGGCAGACCGGGCACGGTTCGGGCCCGTCCTGGGCGACGCAGCGTAGGCACACCAAGTCCGCCGGCAGGCCAGCCACGCCATGGGGCAGCAGGGGATACCGTCATCGGGCACCAGCGCAGGCGCCGGTCCCGTCCTGCCGCTGGAGGCCCTCGACGCCGGAATGCTGGCCCTCGTGGGCGGCAAGGCGGCGAACCTCGGCGAGTTGATGTCCGCCGGGCTGCCCGTCCCGGAAGGTTTCTGCCTGACAACAGAGGCATATTGGCAGGTGGTCGGCACCCCTGAGCCCGTCCTTCCCGGACTTGCCGATGCCTTTGCGGCCCTGCAGGGAGCAGCACGGGCCACAAGCCATGATTTTGCCGCCAGCGGGTCAATCGACCTGGCCGGACCGGCCGGAACCGCGCGTGCCGCAATCCTGGCGGCGCCGCTTCCGGCAGCAGTATCCGACGCCGTCCGGCAGGCGTACGCCGCGATGGGACCGGACGTTCCGGTGGCGGTACGGTCCTCCGCTACCGCCGAGGACCTGCCGTTTGCGAGTTTCGCCGGCCAGCAGGACACCTACCTCAACGTCATCGGAGGGGACGCGGTCCTTGAGGCAGTGCGCAATTGCTGGGCATCGCTCTGGACCGACCGTGCAACTGCCTACCGGGCAAGCCTGGTCATCGACCCTGCCGGAGTGGCCATCGCCGTAGTGGTGCAGCGGATGGTGGATGCAGACACGGCGGGAGTCATGTTCACGGCGAACCCAATCACCGGGCGGCGCCGGCAGCTCGTCATCGATGCCGGCCGGGGCCTCGGCGAAGCAGTGGTCTCCGGCGCGGTCAACCCGGACCACTTTGTGGTGGATGGCCTGACCGGCAGGGCAGTGGAGCAGCGGCTTGGCGGGGAAGGCGTCGAGGTCAGGTCCCTTCCCGGCGGCGGCACGGAGACGAGGAAGTTGCCGGGCAGCACCGGAACGCCCTGCCTGACGGAACCCCAGCTGGCCGCCCTGGCGAGGCTTGGGCTGCAGGCCGAAGACCACTTCGGCGCCCCGCAGGACACCGAGTGGGCCATCGACAACGCCGGGGCCTTGTGGCTGACCCAATCCCGGCCCATCACCACCCTCTACCCCGTTCCGGAAAGTAACGGGGCCGCCCACGTCCGCCACGGCGGGCCCGGCGCCGGCGGCACCAGGGCGTACCTGTGCTTCAGCCTGGCGCAGGGACTCACCCGGCCGCTTACCCCCATGGGGCTGGCCGCCTTGCGCCTTGTCGCCTCGTCCGTGGCCACGGCCGCACGGTTCCCTGTTCCCGAACCCCGGCGGGGGCCGTCCCCGTACGCCGAGGCAGGGCAGCGGATATACATCGACTTCACCACGCCCCTTCGCAGCGCCGTGGGCCGCCGCATCGTTCCCCGGGTCTTTGACGTCATGGAGGCACGGACCGCAGCGGTCATGCGTCAACTGTTCGAGGACCCTGCCTTTTCGGTGACCGGCAGGACGCCCCTCGGGCTCCTCCGGCACGCAGGCCCGGCAGCAGTGCACGCCAAGGTTCCGCAGGCAGTACTTCGGGCCCTGCTCCGGCCCGGGGCGGCGCTCCGCCGGCTGGACCGCTTTACCCGGGACTTCGAGGGATCCTTGGCCCCCACCGATGGTCCCGGGGCCCTGGCCAGGCTGGACCATGTCGAGGCCCTCCTGGGAGCCCGCCTTTTTCCGATTGTTCCGGCCATACTTCCCCTCCCCTTGGTGGGCTTTGCGATGCTGGGCCTCGCCGGAAAGCTCCTTGGCGACGACGCGTGGGACGAACTCCAGCCCGTGATCCGGGGCCTGCCGAACAACGTCACCACCGAGATGGACCTTGATTTGTGGCGCCTCGCCTCGGCCATCAAGGATGATGGCGAATCGGCAGCCGCCCTGATGGGATCGGATCCAGCGGCGCTGGCGGAGGACTTCAGGGCCGGGCGGCTGCCCGCGCGCCTGGACGCCGGGCTGGGGCGGTTCCTGGAGCGGTACGGGCACCGGGCGGTGGCTGAGATCGACATCGGGCTGCCGCGGTGGTCGGAAGAGCCCGCACATATCCTGGGCATCCTGGCCAATTACCTCCGGTTGGAAGATCCCGCCCTAGCGCCGGACCGGCAGTTCAGCACAGCAGCCGAGGACGCTGAAGCCCAGGTCGAGCGGCTCGTAGCCCGCGCAGCCGGGCGCGGCAGGACCAGGGGAGTGTTGGTGCGGGCCGCCCTGCGCAGGGCACGGCTCTTCGCCGGCCTGCGTGAACTGCCCAAGTACCAGCTTGTGCTTGGCCTTGGAGAAGTCCGCAGGCAACTGCTCCTGGTGGGCGCCGAACTCGCGGAGGCAGGAGCCCTCGACCGCCCGGACGACGTCTTCTTCCTGGACTTCGCCGAGGTGCGGCAGGCCCTTTCCGGTGTAACAGCGGACCCGGGAGCAACGTTGCCGGACGTCCGGCAGCTTGTCGCCGGCCGGCGGGCGGACTACCGCCGGGAGCTTGATCGCCGGCATATACCCCGGGTGCTCCTCTCGGACGGCACCGAACCCGAAGCGGTCCGTACCGCCACCGGCATGGCGGACGGAACGCTGGCTGGAAGTCCTGCCTCGGCAGGGACGGTGACGGCAGCGGCACGGGTGGTCCTGGACCCCGTCGGCGCCCGCCTCGAACCGGGCGAGATCCTGGTTGCCCCGTCAACTGACCCCGGGTGGACGCCGTTGTTCCTTACTGCCGGAGGGCTCGTGATGGAAATGGGCGGCGCCAACTCCCACGGCGCTGTGGTGGCCAGGGAATACGGGATCCCCGCGGTCGTCGGGGTGGCGGATGCCACCAGGCTGATAACCACCGGCCAAAGAGTAACGGTCGACGGCGGTCAGGGAACCGTCGTGCCCGAACGTCCTGCCGGTACCGAAGTTTTCGGGACCCATGCCGGCACGGACCCGGCCGCGCGGGCGTAACCTTGATCTATGGGTTCCAACACGCTGGATTCCAGCGGAGAGTTGCAGCAGCGCAGCACATTGCAACAGCGCAGCACACTGCGCCGACGGACATGGCTTCGGTGGATGCCGGCCGCCGCAGCCCCGGTGGTGATCGCTGTGGGCGCGCTCACCGGGTCCCTGCCCGCCAGCGCCGGAGACCCGCTGCCCGCGAAAACCCCCGCACAAGTCCTGGAACTGGTGGGCACCCATCAGGTGCACTCTTTCTCGGGAACCTTGGAGCAGGTGTCGGAGTTGGGCCTGCCCGAGCTTCCGGCCGCCGGCAAGACCTCCGCCCCTGCATCAGCCGGGAGCGCAGCCGCCGTTATCGAGCTCCTGTCCGGCCGGCACAGCGCCCGCATCTACGTTGACGGCAAGGACAACGCCCGCGTGCAGGTCGTGGACCAGTTGGCAGAACGGGACGTGGTCCGGGATGGCAATGATGTCTGGTTCTACTCGTCGAAGGACAACACCGCTGAGCACCTGACGCTGCCCGCAAAAACCCAGGATTTGATGCCCTCGAGGGACATGCAGGGCACACCCGGCGTCCCCGCGCCGGACGACCTGGCGCAGCAGCTCCTGTCCAAGGTCGATCCCACCACCGCCGTCACCGTGGGACCGGACGTCGTTGTTGCCGGCCGCAGCGCTTACAACCTGGTGATTGAGCCCCGCACCGATGCAACGCTGGTGGGCAAGGTGGCCATCGCAGTCGATGGCCAAACGGGCATGCCGCTGTCCGTCCAGGTGACCGCGCGCGGAGCCGACAAACCGGCATTTCGTTCCGGTTTCACCGCCTTTTCCCTGGACACGCCGGATCAGTCCCTGTTCAGCTTCACGCCACCGCCGGGCAGCACGGTGAAGGACGTTCCGGTTCCGGACAAGTCCCATGAGCCGGCAGATGCTCCACATCCGGGGCCCATGGCCAACCCGGACCAGCTGCTTCCCCAGCTCGAAGCGAAGGCGCACCTCTCCGTGGCCGGAACCGGCTGGGAAACGGTAGTGGGCACGGCAGCGGGCGCTTCCGGTTCAGCTGCAGCGTCCCTGCTGGCCGATCCGCTGCTGGCACAGGCCGCAGTCCCCGTCCCGGGCGGCCGGCTTCTCTCCACAGCCCTGGTGAACGTACTGGTCACTGACGACGGCCGGATGTTCGCTGGCATGGTGCCGCCGGAGGCACTGCAGGCCGCAGCGGCAGCGGCTCGGTGAGTACGGGCCTGGCGGGCGCTGGTCCGGCGGCTGCCGGGCTTGCGATCGAGACCCATGGCCTGAGTAAGCGGTTCGGCCAGCAGACCGCCGTCGATGCTGTGGACCTCGCCGTCCCGCACGGGGCGGTGTTCGGTTTCCTTGGGCCCAACGGGTCCGGCAAGACCACCACCATCCGCATGCTGCTTGGCCTGGCGGCCGCGTCCGCCGGAACCGTGAACCTGCTCGGCAGGCAGATGCCGGATGAGTTCCACGACGTGCTTCCGCGGGTCGGTGCCTTGGTGGAAGGACCGGCGTTCTATCCCTTTCTCTCCGGGGCCGCCAACCTCCACCGGCTTGATGCCGCCGGCCGGCACACCGTGCCGGCCACCCGCAAGGCCAGGGTGGAACGGGCCCTGGAGCGCGTGGGATTGGAACACGCAGCCCGGAAGCGGGTCCACGCGTACTCACTGGGGATGAAGCAGCGGCTGGGCATTGCCAACGCGCTGCTGTCTCCCCGGGACCTGCTGGTGCTGGATGAGCCCACCAATGGATTGGATCCTCAAGGTACGCGTGAGGTGCGCAACCTGGTCCGGTCCCTGGCCCACGAGGGCACCACCGTGTTCGTCTCCAGCCACCTGCTGGCCGAGGTGGACCAGATGTGTACCCACGCCGCAGTAATGAGCGCCGGCAAGCTCGTGGCGCAAGGGCCGCTGGCTGAACTCCGGCAAGCCGGCAGCACCCGCCTCCGGCTGGTCACCCCGGATGGCGGCGCGGCGCGGCGGGTCCTCGCGCGGCTGGGGCTGCCACCCGCACCTGTGGACGGGGAATCCGGCAAGCCGTCGCCGGACGGCGAGACCATCGTGGCGGCCTTGGTTACCTCAGTGCAGCCACCCGCCCCGCTCCCGGAAGAAGTCGTTGCGCACCTGGTCCAGGCCGGGGTGCGTGTCCGGGGCTTCGCCGTCGAACGCGAAAGCCTCGAAGACCGCTTCGTTGCCCTTACCGGGGAAGGATTCGACGTTGCCCAGTAGCGTGCCTGCCGACATCCCACAGCCTGCGGGAACCGCCCGGGCCGCGACCCCGCAGAGCACGTCCAGGCGGTCCGGTTCCAGGACGTCGGGTTCCGGGTTTTCCTTGCTGGCCTCTGAACTGAGGGTCCTGTTCACCCGGCGGCGCACCTGGGCGCTGTTGCTGGCCCTGGCCGCCATTCCGGTGCTCATCGCCGTCGCGGTCAAGGTCTCGTCCGCCGTCCCGCCCGGTCGCGGCCCTGCCTTCCTGGACCGGATTACCCAAAACGGACTGTTCGTGGCCTTCACCGCCATGCTGGTGTCCGTCCCGCTGTTCATGCCGCTCGCGGTGGGGGTGGTGGCCGGCGACACCATCGCCGGGGAAGCGAGCCTGGGAACCCTCCGCTATTTGCTGGTGGCCCCGGCGGGCAGGGTGCGCCTGCTCCTGGTCAAATATGCGGGCGCCGTGGCCTTCTGCATCGTGGCACCGTTGACCATCGGCCTGGTGGGGGCAGCCATCGGCGCGGCGCTCTTTCCAGTAGGGCCGGTGACCCTGCTGTCCGGCGGGGTCGTCCAGCCTGCTGAGGCCGCCGTGCGGATAGTGCTCATCGCCGCTTACATTGCCGTATCCCTGGCGGGCCTCTCAGCGATTGGGCTGTTCCTGTCGACCATGACCGTGGTCCCCGTCGGTGCGATGGCGGCCACCGTGGTGGTCTCGGTCGTTTCCGAGGTCCTGGACCAGCTTCCCCAGCTGGAATGGCTGCATCCGTGGTTGTTCAGCCATTACTGGCTTGGTTTCGGTGACATGTTGCGCCAGCCGGTGCTGTGGGACTCGTTCGCCGCGAATGGACTGCTCCAAGCAGGCTACGTGGCGGTGTTCGGGGCGCTGGCGTACGGCCGTTTCGTCACCAAGGACGTCTTGAGCTGACTGGTGGGCGGACCCGCAGTACGGCTCAGTAGCGGGCGGCGTACGGGTAGAGGTCCATTCCCACCATGGAACTGATGCTGGAGACGGTGATGCCTTCCTGCGGATTCAGCGCCTGCACCACCTGGCCGTTTCCGAGGTAGATGGCCACGTGGTAGAAGTTCGGAGCCGAGCCCCACACCAGGAGATCGCCGCGGCGCGCCTGGGAGATCGGGACGTGGACAGGGGCGGCAGCGTACTGCTGGGACGCGGTGCGCGGGAGGTACTTTCCAGCGGCGGCGAACGCGTTCTGCACCAGGCCGGAGCAGTCAAAGCCGTACACGCCGGTACCGCCCCACTGGTAGTAGTACGGCGCGCCAACCTTCCCCAAAGCGACGGAGATCGCCGTCTCGTAGGTCCCAGCGCCGGTTGACGGGGGCGCGGGAGCGGGCGCCGGCGCGGGGTTGGCAGGAGCAGGGGCCGGTGCGGGCGCAGCGGGGGCAGGGGCCGCGGGAGCGGGTGCGGCGGGTGCCGGAGCTGCAGGCGGCTGGGCCGGCACCGGGGCCGGGGCCGCTGGTGCCGGAGCGGCGGGAGCAGGTGCCGTGTCCTGGGCCGGCGTGTCCCGGGCCGGGGCGTTCTGCGCCGCGGCTTGGTCCTGTGTCGCTTGGTCCTGGGCTGCCTTGTCCTGTGCCGCTTTGTCGGCAGCGGCAGACAAAGCCGCAAGCCGCGCTTCTTCACGCTGCTTGTCCAGGGCATCAACCCGGGCCGATTCCAGCGCAACGGTAGTGTTCCGGAGCTGCGCCAGCTGGTCCACCAGGATGGTCCGCTGCGCCTTCGCGTCGGACACGGCCTTGGCCTGCGCGGCGTTGGCCTCTTCGGCCTGGGACTTCCGCTGCTCGGCGGTTTTCGCAGCATCGTCAGCGGCCTTGGTGGCATCGTCGGCGGATGCCGTCAGGGAGCGGTACGCGGTGGCCGCGGCATCCGCAGCTTCAAAAGCGCGGCTCCGGCTGGCGGACAGGGCTTCGAGCGTGGCGGCCTGCTGCAGGCTGTCCCCACCGCTGGCCAGGGTTCCGAGCGTGGGGTTCAGTCCGCCGTTGCGGTAAAGGTCTCCGGCGAGTTGCCCCACCTGTTTCCGGGATTTGTCCAGCTGCTCCTTCGCGGACGAGGCACGGGCGGAGGCCGCGGACGCAGCCTGGGTCCGTTGCTGCAACTCAACCAGCGCTTCGCTGTAGGAGTTGTTTGCCTGCATCGCCACGGCGAAGGCCGCCTGCTGGGCCGTGGATGCGTCGGCGAGAATGCGTTCGATCGCGGTGACCTGGTCCGCCGTCGCGGTTTCGCTGGCTTTTGCCGCGGCAATATCTTCCGGGGACGGGATGTCCGGCGATGCCGGAACGGACAGCGGCGCGGAAGGCGCCGGTACGGCTGCTGCGGGTGTGGCAACGGAGGCAAAGAGTACGACGGCGGCGCACAGCACGGCCGTTGTACGGCCGGATCCGGGTAAAGCCATGTGCAGAGACCTCGCAACAATTGGGCTGGGAGTGAGGTTCTGGATGCGGCACGACGGTGCCCCTCAGCTGCTCGCCAGCAGTCCGAGGTTACGTGACTCGATGCACATTGGCAACAGCAGTCACAGCAATAACATAAACCACAAGAATGTCATTCGTGGTGCTGGCCGATAGGGCGTGTCGCGGAATCGGTCGCAGGCCGGAGCCTGCTCAGCCCCAACCCAGCTCGTGCAGCCGGGCATCGGAGATGCCGAAGTGATGGGCGATTTCATGGACGACGGTCACGGCCACTTCGTGGATCACATCATCCCGGGAGCCGCAGATCTCCAGGATGGGTTCGCGGAAGATGGTGATGCGGTCCGGCAGGGAACCGGCATCCCACCACGAGTCGCGTTCCGTCAGCGGCACCCCTTCATAGAGGCCCAGCAGGACGGCGTCCGGATCTTCCCCGGGGCCGGGAACATAATCGTCTTCGATGAAGACGGCCACGTTGTCCATGGCGCGGGCCAGGCGGTCGGGAATACTGTCCAGGGCATCCTGGACGGCGGTCTCGAACTCGTCCGGGGACATGGCGAATCCGGAGGGCGCGCCCGCAACCGGTTCGTTAGGGGCTGCTCCGTCCGGACTCGAGGGGACAATCGGCAGGCCCGGTGGCAGGCTGGCTGGCATAGTTCGACTCTAGCCCCGATGCGGGCGGCGCCGCCCGCCGGGCGCCCGGGTCCTGCGCCGGGTCAGGCCGACGCCCACGAGGCACACCAAGCCACCTGCCAGTCCCCAGGCGGCAGGAATCTCGCCCAGCAACAGCCAGGAGATAAGGACGGTGGTTCCTGGTACCAGGTACGTGGTGGCGGCCAGCTTGCCGGCATCCACCAAAGACAACGCGTAGGCCCATGTGGTGAAGGCGATAGCGGTGGGGAAGACCCCCAGGTACACGAGCCCCCAGGTGGCCTGCGGCGGAGCTGCCTGTACTTCGGCCGCGAGCTGCCCGGCGAAGGGCAGGCAGCACAGGGCACCCACCACGATTCCGAACCAGGTGGCCTGGGCCGCGGGAAACTTCCGCACCACCGGCTTCTGGATGATGACGCTGACTGCGGCGAGCACCGCGGCAAGGAGGCACAGCGCCACGCCGGCGAGGTCCGCCGTCGTACTCCCGCCCGGGGTGCGCGGCTGCCCGGAACCGATGGCAATCATCGCGACACCGGCAAAGGCCACCGTACTGCCGATCAACAGCCAGCGTGGAAAACCTTCCTTGAGGAAGATGCCGGCCATGATTGCCACCAGGATGGGATTGACGTTGATCAGCAGGGCGCTGGTGCCTGCGTCCAGGATGTGCTCGGCAGCGTTCAGCGCCACGTTGTAGCCACCGAACCACATCACTCCGTAGGCAAGGATGGGCAGCCACTCCCGCCCCCGGGGCACCACGCGGCTCCTGAGGAGTTGCGGCAGCACCAGGATGGCCAGGACGACGGCGGCAACCGCCAGCCTGCCCAACGTCAGGGAGCCGGGGGAGAAATGCGGGCCGATCGCGCGGATTCCCACGAATGCCGAAGCCCACAGCAGCACGGTGACCGCCATGGCCGCCACGCCGAGGGCCCTCACCGGGACAGCTGCGGGAGCTGGGGGAGTGAGTGCTTGAGGTCCGGGGCTGGATGAGGGCATGAACCAAATGTAGCGGCGGCGGAGGCGCCCGGCTGGCGGGAATCGGACAACGAGGTACGGCGGTTGGGGGACTCCCCGGTGCCCGGCGGGGCCGGCCCTACGGGGCTGCGGCCCAGGCCAGCAGCTTGTCCGCCGGCCAGGTGGTGATGATCCGCTCAACGGGTACGTTGTTTCGGGCCGCCCGTTCGGCGCCGTACTGCAGGAAATCCAGCTGCCCGGGTGCGTGGGCATCGCTGTCGATCGAGAACAGGCAGCCGGCCTCCAAAGCCAGCTGGATCAGGGCGTCAGGCGGGTCCTGCCGCTCCGGCCGGGAGTTGATCTCCACGGCGACGTTGTGCTCTGCGCAGGCGGCAAATACTTCCTTGGCATCGAATTCCGACGGGGGCCTGGTCCCTCGCGAGCCCTCCACCAGCCGGCCGGTGCAGTGGCCCAGGATGTTGGTCCGCGGGTCGGTGATTCCGCCGAGCATCCGCGTGGTCATGGTCTTGCGGTCAGCGCGCAGCTTGGAATGGACGCTGGCCACCACGATGTCCAGCCTGTCCAGCAGTTCCGGTTCCTGGTCCAGCTCTCCCGATTCCAGGATGTCCACCTCGATGCCTGCCAGGAGCCGGGTGGGTCCGCCCTTGCCGTTGATGCCCGCCACCACGTCCAGCTGGTTGCGCAGGCGTTCGGGCGAGAGGCCGTTGGCGATCGTGAGGTTGGGGGAGTGGTCTGTCAGGGCGACGTACTCCCTGCCCAGCACTTCCGCGGCGGCAAGCATCAACTCGATGGGGGAGCCGCCGTCGGACCATTCGCTGTGGCTGTGGAGGTCGCCGCGCAGCGCCTCCTGGATGTCGCTGCCGCCGTGCGCCAGCGGCTGCGCTCCCTTCTCCCGGAGGTCCGCCAGGTACTCGGGAACTTGTCCGTCCACGGCCTCCCGGATCACGGCGTAGGTCCGGTCGCCGATCCCCTTCATGGACTTCAGCCGCCCGGACCGTGCGCGGGACGCCAGTTCGTCCGGGTCCAGGGCGCCGATGCTGGCGGCGGCCTTGCGGAAGGCCTGCACCTTGAAGGTGGCAGCGCGCCCGCGCTCCAGCCAGAAAGCAATCTCGTTGAGGGCTGCGACGGCATCCATCCGTCCATCTTGGCCCCTGCAATGGCGGAATGGCGGTGTTTTTGGCCGATTTTGGATAATTCCTGCGAAGGCCCTATAGTTGTTGAGTCCAGTTCGGAGAAACGCAAAGGGCAAAGACGGAAAGCATCGCTTGACGCCTTTTATTTTGTGCCGAACGGGTTCTGGCCCCCATCGTCTAGCGGCCTAGGACACCGCCCTTTCACGGCGGCGGCACGGGTTCGAATCCCGTTGGGGGTACGCAAGGAACTGGTCAGGCAGGCAAAAAAAGTCTGGTAGGCTGGAAGCCTTGAAAAAAGCGGTAGAGATACTGTGAAAGCAAGAAACGCAAGGCCCTGTAGCGCAGTTGGTTAGCGCGCCGCCCTGTCACGGCGGAGGTCGCGGGTTCAAGTCCCGTCAGGGTCGCTCTGATTGTTGGAAGAAATTCCGGCTCTCAAGGTGACTAGTCACCTAGGCTCTGTAGCTCAGTTGGTAGAGCGTTCGACTGAAAATCGAAAGGTCACCGGATCGACGCCGGTCGGAGCCACCACTGGGAAGCATCAGTTCTTCGGACCTGGTGCTTTTCTTCGTTTAAGGCGTGGCATCGTGCGCCATCCACGGGCATCAGTGCGACCCGCATCTTCGCGTCGCCAAGGGCCTATGGGGCGTGCAGATAAAGATCCGCGGCCCGTATGGGGCCCGGCCCGGAATCCCGGCCTCGAACGCTGCGCCCACGTGTCCGGCATTGCCCCCA
>NZ_QEHL01000016.1:30815-159034 GCF_003116525.1 Pseudarthrobacter sp. AG30
GTGTCCGGCATTGCCCCCATTGGTTGCCCGGCCTCGAAACCGGCACGCGATTCTCCCCCCAAGGGGCCCGCCGCAGAGGCTCTCTGGCCTCGGCTCAGCCAGTGGCCTGCGCAACATCCGGGCAGGTTGAAACAAAAAAATCGACCATGCCACGAAACATTTGACCTGCGCCAAACCGTTGTGGCACGCGCGCGCATTGGATTGCGTAAGCGCTTGCACCCTACCCGCCGGTAGGTCATTCGGAGCGCTGAAACAGGGTTTGAAATGGCTGCGGGATGCCCCATAGCGTGGATCGCGGCAAGGGGAAGCATGCTTCCCATCTGCCCGGGGCCCTACCCAGGCCCTGCTGATTCCCGACACACAAAGGCGTCTCCGACGGCACCTGAGGTGTTGCCGGGGCCGCGGATGTTCTCGGGGCAATGGGCATATGCCCGTCTTCCACGAACAGTTACAACTCCGCGAGAAGAGCAACAATGCACAAGCACCCCCAAAACCGGATGCTGCGGTGGCGCCCCGCCGCCGCAGCATTGGCCGCGGCCGTCGCCGCCTCGGCCTTCCTGGCCGTCCCCTCGGCGCAGGCGAACGAGCCGTCCGATCCGCCCGCCGTGCAGCAGATGCCGGCACCCGCTCCGGGCTTCCCCCTCCCGACCGGACATACGCAGCAGGCGTTCGATCCGGCGTCGGACTTCACGTCCAAGTGGACCCGTGCCGACGCCAAGCAGATCATGGCCCAGAGCGACTCGACGGTCACTCCGGGTGAAAACTCCATGAGCCCCGACGTCACCATGCCGGAGATTCCCCAGGATTTCCCCACCATGAACGACGACGTCTGGGTCTGGGACACCTGGTCCCTGACCGACGAGAATGCCAACCAGATCAGCTACAAGGGCTGGGATGTCATCTTCTCCCTGGTGGCTGACCGCCACGCCGGCTACGGCTTCGACCAGCGCCACTGGAATGCCCGGATCGGTTACTTCTTCCGCAAGACCAACGCTGACCCGGCCAAGGACAAGTGGAACTACGGCGGCCACCTGTTCTTGGACAACACCTCCATCGGCAACACCGAGTGGTCCGGCTCCACCCGCCTGATGCAGGGTGACCACGTCAACGTGTTCTACACGGCCACCACGTTCTACGACATCGCCCAGCGCAATGCCGGTGGCGGCGGCATTGCCCCCGATGCTGCGATCGCGAAGGCCCTGGGCAACATCCATGCTGACAAGAACGGCGTCACGTTTGATGGGTTCCAGCACACCAAGCTGCTGGAACCGGACGGCAAGATGTACCAGACCAAGGCGCAGAACCCCGGTTTCGCGTTCCGCGACCCCTACACGTTCGTTGACCCGGCCCACCCCGGCAAGACCTATATGGTCTTCGAAGGCAACACCGGCGGCACCCGCGGCGATTACAAATGCAAGGACGAGGACCTCGGCTACAAGCCGGGCGATCCCCACGCCGAAAACGTCAGCGACGTCCAGAACAGCGGCGCCTACTACCAGACCGCAAACGTTGGCCTCGCTGTGGCCGACAACAAGGACCTGACCAAGTGGTCCTTCCTCCCGCCGATCCTTTCGGCGAACTGTGTGAACGACCAGACTGAACGGCCGCAGATCTTCATCCAGAATGAGGGTGGGAAGAACAAGTACTACCTCTTCACCATCAGCCACCAGTTCACCTATGCAGCCGGTATGCGCGGTCCCGACGGCGTTTACGGCTTCGCGGGCGACGGCATCCGTTCCGACTTCCAGCCGATGAACAACAGCGGCCTTGCCCTGGGATCCCCGACGGACCTCAACCTGGCAGCCAACGCACCGGAGAGCCCCTCCGCGAAGCAGAACGGGCGGCAGTTCCAGGCCTATTCGCACTACGTGCAGCCCGGCGGCCTGGTGCAGTCGTTCATCGACAACGTCAACGGCGTCCGCGGCGGCTCGCTGTCGCCGACCGTGAAGATCAACTTCCGCAACGGCGTCTCGCAGGTTGACCGCAGCTTCGGCCGGAACGGCCTTGGCCCGTTCGGTTACCTGCCTACCAACGTGCGGGTAGGCGGCGAGGGCCTCTACAAGTAGGCCTTTCTTGATCCACCGCCGGTAAATTCCGGCCGTATACCGCCCAGGCGGGGATGTCCTTGGGGGCTTCCCCGCCTGGGCCTTTTCCGTCGGGCAGAAGCTTGGGCGCGGCGCCCCGCAGTGTTTCCGGCGCATCTGTCGCAGGCTGGGGATAGGGTGGAATCAACAGAAGGGGGAGTGCCTGATGGAAGACCAGAACCCACAACCCGTGGTGCCAAGCCGTCCTGCCGCCAGCCCGGTGACGAGTCCGGGGCCCGGGCGCACCGTAATCTCCGAAACCGCCGTAGCCAAGGTGGCGGGAATCGCGGCACGGTCCGTTCCCGGCGTCTATTCCCTTGGCTCGGCTCCGTCCCGTGCGCTGGGTGCCATCCGTGATGCCGTCGGCAGTTCGGACCATGCAGCCGGAGTCCACGCGGAAGTGGGCGAAACGCAGGTAGCCGTGGATATCACCCTGGTGGCAAGTTACGGGACCCCCTTGCACTCGCTGGCCAATGACGTCCGCGCCGCCGTTTACCGCGCCGTCGAAGAACTGGTCGGCCTGCAGGTCATTGAAGTGAATGTCGAGATCACGGACGTGTACGTGCCACCGCCGGTCAAGCCGGCGACGCCGGCGGCTGTGGACCGGGAGGCGTTGCTGTGAACCTCACCGTTGCGGGTACGGCCATGGGCGCCTTCGTGGCCTTCATGTCATTGCAGTTCGGCTTGTGGGGATTCATCGCGTCCCTGCTCTTCATGGCTATCGGTGCCGTCCTGGGCCGCGCCGCCGAGGGGAAGCTGGATCTGCGCGGCGTGATCGATGCCATCATCGGCCGGCGTTCATCCTCATGAGTTCACCAGCGCCCGTTGCGAGTGGGCAGGCGCTCAGCGGCCACAACCGGATCAGTACACAGGCATTGACCAGCCTCGCCAAGGCGGCCGCCGCACAGGCCCTGGGCGTCGAGGCGCAGGACGTGCGGGCGGATTGGACGGACGACGACGGCCTGCTGGCTTTGTCCCTCGTGGCGCCCATCAGCATCCCGCCTTTGGAATCGATTGTGCTTGATCCCGCGCGGGTCCAGGGATCCGGTGGATCCATCTGGGATCGCACGGTCAAGGCGAAGGCGGCCATTCTGCAGACGGTCTCGGAGCTCAGCGGTTCCAGGCTGAGCCGGGTGGATATCCGCATCAGCGGGGCAAAGATCAGCACAGGAGGGCGGGTGCAATGAGCGGCAGCGTGGAAAACCGCCGTGCAAGGGCTGGTGCCCGGGGGAACGACGGGCCGGACATGCGCCGGATCACCTACCGCGAGACGCATTCGACGCGCGCCGCGGTCTCGATCGCAGCTGCCGTCCTGGTCCTGGTGCTGGCCGGTTACGGCGTCCTCGAATCCGGTGTCCATGCCGTCGGGCAGCCTGCCTGGCTGATTGAGCCGCAGGTGGCGGCCCAACGGATCGTGGATCTGCCGTCCGGCGTACCGCCACTGCTGCTGGGAGCGATCGGCGGGGTGCTGGGCATGCTGGGTGTGATTTTCTTGCTCAACGGGATACTTCCGGGACGGCGGGCGCGCCACCAGCTGGCCGGCGTCCGTCGTGGCGGGTCCTCGGCCGCGGTGGTGGACGACGAAGTCGTGGCGTCCTCGATCGCACGCCGTGCCCGGCTGGCGGCGAACGTCACGCCGGAGCAAGTCATGGTGGTGGTCTCCCAGCGCCAGGTCCTGGTGAACGTCCGGCCCACCTCCGGTGTTGCGGTGGACCAGGGCCGCGTCCTTGCCGCAGTCAGCGATGAACTGGACCAGATGCAGCTGGAACCTGCCCCCGTTGCCCGCGTCAACGTGGCCCCGTCCGGGGTAATCGGCGCATGACCAGTACCCCTGCCCTGCTGAACCGGATCCTCCTCACCCTGCTGGGCGTTGTCCTGCTGACGGCGGGCCTGCTGCTGGTCTTGCTGGCAGTTGTGCCCGCAATCGGTCCGTGGTGGCACGCTTGGGCCTCCGGGGCGTGGGAAGGCATTACCCAGGCCTTCAATTCCACCCGTTTCCCCGGACAGCAGGAGAGCTGGCTGTGGATCGCGGTGGCCTTGGCGCTGCTGGTCCTCATGGGACTCATGGTGGGCTGGATTGCGCAACAGGGAAAGGGCCGGGCCAACGTCCTCGCGGCCGAGTACGACCCCGGTGATGTTCCCGGCGATGTCCGGATCGGAGGCGGCGTCGCCGAACAGGCGCTCAAGCAGGCCCTTGAGGGGCGTCCAGACCTTGCCGGTTCCACCGTCACCACCTATGACGTGAAGGGCTCGCCCGCGCTCAAGGTCCGGCTCTTGCCCCGCCAGGGTGTGGCGCCACACCTGTTGGCTGCCGAGGTATCGGGGCTCCTGGACGCCTTGGACGCCGTGGTGGGCAAGGAGATTCCGGTCCTCATCCACATCGGTGCCGGGGCGCGGACGCGCTTCAGCCGGGCTGAGCGGGTCCGCTGAACTGCATGCGGGCCCGACTGTCAGTCCTCCTGCGGGTCAGTCCTCAAGGAGGTAGACGGTGCAGTCCACGGGAACTTCCCGCATCGCTGCCCGGTCGCTGGCCGGTTGAGGCCCGCTGGACAGCGCTACGGTGTAACCGTTGGGCACAGGTGCCGAGGCGAAGCCCAGGTTGGACAGGACTATGACATCTCCGTTCCGGAATGCCAGCAGCCCACTGTCCGGCGCGTGCTCATCTGTCCATTCAACGGTTCCCCTGCCAAGGTGGCGCGCCGACCTGAACGCAAGAGCGGCCCGGTAGAGCTCAAGGGTTGAACCTTCCTCGCCGTCCTGCTGGTCCGCAGCCAGGGGGCCGAAGCTGTCCGGCTGCGGGAGCCAGGGCGCCTGGCCGGAGTCCCCGCCGGAGAACCCGAACCCCGGTTCGCCCTGGGCCCATGGCAGCGGGACGCGGCACCCGTCGCGGCCGATCTCGGCGCCCTGGGTCCTGAAGAATGTCGGATCCTGCCTGGCCGCGTCGGGAAGGGTGGTGTGCTCTGGAAGCCCCAACTCCTCCCCCTGGTAGAGGTAGGCCGAACCCGGCAATGCCAGCGCAACCAACGTGGCGGCGCGGGCACGGGCAAGGCCCAGGGCAGCGTCCGGTTGTTCGTCACCGGCGCCTATGCCCTTCGGGAACGTGGTCGGATCCTTGAGTCCAAACCTTGTGCTGTGCCGCACGGTGTCGTGGTTGCTGAGCACCCACGTGCACGGAGCGCCCACGGACGCGGCCGCTGCCAAGGACGCATTGATGGCGTCAGCCATCCGCCCGGCATCCCAGCCGGCCAGCAGGAAATCAAAATTGAAGGCCTGTTGCATCTCATCCGGCCTGACGTACCTGGCCAGGCGTTCGGCGGGTTCAACCCAGGCTTCCGCCACCATCATCCGGTCCCCACCGTATTCGGCCAGGACCCGGTTCCAGTCGCGGTAGATCTCATGCACGCCATCCTGGTCGAAGAAGGGCGATGGCGGGTACATCGGCGAGACGGCCCGGTGCGGCTCCTCGGCATCGGTGTGGGCGTGGGGAGCATCCCCGGGCAGGTGGCTTTCCCTGGGCGGACCCGTTGTTCCTTCCACCATGGCCGCGGCTCCGTCCCAGTCAGGAAGGCCTGCCTCTTTGACCAGTCCATGGGCCACGTCCACCCTGAAGCCGTCCGCACCGCGGTCCAGCCAGAAGCGCAGCACGGAGCGCATCTCCTCCTGGACTTCCGGGTTGTCCCAGTTCAGGTCCGGTTGCTTGGTATCGAACAGATGGAGGTACCACTGGCCCGGCGACCCGTCGGCCTCCTGAACCCGGCTCCAGGCCGGCCCGCCGAACACGGATTTCCAGTTGTTGGGGGCCCGGCCACCGTCGCCGGATCCCGGGACCTCGTCCTTGCCGTCCCTGAACATGTATCGGTCCCGCGCAGGGCTCCCCGGGGGTGCCGCCAACGCCTCCCGGAACCAGGCATGCTCGTCAGAGGTGTGGTTCGGAACCAGGTCCACGATGACTTTCAGGCCGCGCCGGTGAGCTTCCTGCAACATGGCGTCGAAATCTTCCAGGGAGCCGAAGAGCGGGTCTACCTGGCGGTAGTCGGCCACGTCGTATCCGCCATCTGCCTGCGGCGACTTGTAGAACGGAGAGAGCCAGATGGCATCCACTCCAAGGGACTCCAGGTAGGAAAGACGGCCCGTGACGCCGCGGAGATCGCCCATGCCATCACCGTTGCCATCTGCAAACGACCGGGGATAAATCTGGTAAACCACGGCGTCCGCCCACCATGCAGAAGGGGTTGGGCCCGGCACCGGAACGGCTGGATCGGTCATTTGGTTCCCCTCTGATAACTTTTTGATGTAAACGCTTGCATTGCAGACAGCAACCTTACTAGTGTGATGGTCACCACATCAACCTCACCTAGCAAGCGCACTGTCGACTTACTTGTCACTCAGCGAGGAGCTTCAAGCTAATGAAAACCCCGAGATTCCTGCTTCCGGCTGCCACTGCCGGCATTCTGGCCCTGACGTTGTCCGCCTGTGGCGGTGGAGGTGGAGGGGGCACCACCGGGGGCGGCGGTGGAGGCGGTGACGCCAGCGCCAACCTCGACGGCCGCGGCCCCATCACTTACGTCCAGGGCAAAGACAACAGCAACGTGGTGCGCCCCCTGGTGGACAAGTGGAACGCGGCCCACCCGAACGAAAAAGTCACTTTCAAGGAACAGACCGACCAGGCCGACCAGCAGCATGACGACCTTGTCCAGCACTTCCAGGCAAAGCAGTCGGATTACGACGTCGTGGATGTGGACGTCGTCTGGACCGCTGAATTCGCAGCCAAGGGCTGGCTGCAGCCGCTGAAGGACAAGATGGCGATCGACACCAGCGCCATGCTCAAGCCGACTGTGGACAGCGCAACCTACAAGGGCACCCTGTATGCGGCCCCGAAAACCTCGGACGGCGGCATCCTTTACTACCGGAAAGACCTGGTACCCACCCCTCCCAAGACCTGGGACGAGATGATGGGCATGTGCTCCATCGCCAAGCAGAACAACATCGGATGCTACGCGGGCCAGTTCAGCAAGTATGAGGGCCTCACGGTCAATGCGTCCGAGGCCATTAACTCCGCCGGCGGTTCCGTCCTGGACAAGGACGGCAAGCCCAACTTGAACACTGCCGAGGCCAAGGCCGGCCTGGGGAACCTGGCCAAGGCCTACGCTGACGGCAACATTCCCAAGGAAGCCATCACGTACAAGGAAGAGGACAGCCGCCAGGCGTTCCAGAGCGGTAAGCTCCTGTTCCTGCGCAACTGGCCCTACGCCTTCAACCTGATCACTACTGAAGGTTCGTCGGCCGTCAAGGACAAGACGGGGCTGGCTGCACTCCCGGGCAAGGATGGACCTGGGGCATCCTCACTCGGCGGCCACAACCTTGCCACCAGCGTGTACTCCAAGAACAAGGCAACTGCCCTTGACTTCATGAAGTTCATGACCTCGGCGGAGACCGAGAAGTTTTACGCTACCCAGGGCTCGTTGGCTCCGGTTCTCGGATCGCTGTATGACGACCAGGAACTCGTTGCCAAGCTGCCCTACCTGCCGGTGCTGAAGACGTCCATCCAGAATGCCGTACCGCGTCCTGTGACGCCTTTCTACCCGGCTGTTACCAAGGCAATCCAAGACAACGCCTACTCCGCTATCAAGGGAGAAAAGACAGTGGACTCCGCACTCTCTGACATGCAGAAATCCATCGAATCCGCCGGTGCGGGATCGTAGTCCTGCCATGGCAACCGAACTAGGCCCGACGCCGGTAAAGTCACCGGCGTCGGGCGGGACCCCCGTCCATCACGCGCCCAAGGGCGTAGGCGAGGACAACAGGATCGCCAGCCAGGGACGCTGGGCTTCCTGGCTGCTCGCCCCCACCATCATCGCCCTGGGCATCGTGATCGTCTACCCGATCATCAGCGCCATCGTCATGTCCTTCCAGAAGGACGCCGGCCTGGACCCTGCCACAGGGCTGTTCACCGCAGGTGGGCCGGCCGGCATCCAGAACTATGTGAACTGGCTCGCACAGCAGTGTTCGGCCCCTGCCGGCGGAACTGTTGCCTGCCCGCCCGGCACCCTGGGCGGCCAGTTCTGGTCCGCCACCGCTACGACATTCTTCTTCACCGTCGTCACGGTGGCATTCGAAACCGTTCTGGGTTTCTGGATGGCCATGATCATGGCCCGTGAATTCCGCGGCCGCAGCCTGGTCCGTGCAGCTGTCCTGGTGCCGTGGGCCATCCCCACCGCCGTGACGGCCAAGCTCTGGTTCTTCATCTTCGCCTTCGAGGGCATTGCCAACAAGCTGTTCAACACCACCATCCTGTGGACGGGCAGCGAATGGCCGGCCAAGTGGGCCGTTGTCATCGCGGACGTTTGGAAGACAACCCCCTTCATGGCTCTGCTGATCCTGGCGGGCCTGCAGATGATTCCGGCGGAAGTCTATGAAGCCGCCAAGGTGGACGGCGCCACTGCCTGGCAGCGGTTCCGCCTGATTACCCTGCCCTTGGTCAAGCCCGCGCTGATGGTGGCAGTCCTGTTCCGTACCCTGGATGCGCTTCGCATGTTCGACCTGCCGTACATCCTCACCGGCGGTGCCAACAACACCACCACCTTGTCCATCCTGGTGATCAACCAGATCAGGCAAGGCTTCAACGCGGCAGCTGCCCTGTCCACCATCACGTTCATCATCATCTTCCTGGTCGCCTTCATCTTTGTCCGCTTCCTCGGGGCAAACGTGGTTGAGCAGAGCGGCGCCACAGGAAAGGGGAAGAAATGACCACGGCAACAGCAGACGCCTCGGCGTTGCGGGCCCGGCAGGACAAGGGCCGCAAGGCAGCCCAGAACCGGGAAAAGTGGGCACAGGGCAGGACCTACATCAGTGCGGTCATCGTGCTGCTTTGGTGCCTTGCCCCGGCCTACTGGATGGTGGTCACGGCGTTCCGTGAGGTGGGCTTCACCTACGACACCTCGATCCTCCCCACCCATGTCACCCTGGACAACTTCAAGACTGCCTTCGATACGTCCTTTGGCAACAGGTTCGGGCAGGCGCTGCTGAACAGTGTGTTCATCGGCGGCGTCGTGACGGTGGTGTCCCTGCTGATTGGTGTCTTCGCCGCGTACGCCCTGGCCCGCCTGAACTTCAAGGGCAAGTTCCTGGTCCTCGGCTTCATCCTGGGTGCCTCCATGTTCCCCGGCGTTGCCCTGATCACCCCGCTGTTCCAGCTGTTCACCAACATCGGCTGGATGGGTACGTACCAGGCGCTGATTATCCCGAACATCTCCTTCGTGCTCCCGTTGACGGTCTACACCATGACCTCGTTCTTCCGGGAAATGCCGTGGGAGCTCGAGGAATCAGCCCGCGTGGACGGCTGCACCCAGGGGCAGGCGTTCCGCAAGGTCATCATGCCGCTCGCTGCTCCGGCAATCTTCACCACCGCAATCCTGGCCTTCATTTCCTCGTGGAATGAGTTCCTGATTGCCAGCCAGCTGTCCAGCGACGCAACGCAGCCGGTGACGGTGGCCATCGCCAACTTCGCCGGTGCACAGCCCAACCAGATCCCGTACACGGCCATCATGGCCGCCGGCACCATTGTCACCATTCCGCTGGTGATCCTGGTCCTGGTCTTCCAGCGCAAGATCGTCGCCGGCCTCACGGCAGGTGCGGTCAAGTGACGGATCACGGTGCCCGCCCCCGCACACCAGCGGGGGCGGGCAACCGCAGCCGGCTGGTCAGGTCGGGCGAGGATTTCGACATCATCATCGGTTTCCTTGGTTTTTGGGCGGTGGTCCTCCTGGTGGTCACTGTGTGGATGGAAATTACCGCGCAGCCGGCCATTGGCTGGGCCTTGGGCCTGCTGGCAACCCTGCTGGCCCTGTACGGAATGGTGCGCCTGCGGCGTAGGCTGCCGGCCCGCAAGTAGGCGCACTTAAAAACAGCGGTCCCCGCCACAGTTACCACTGCCCGGCCGCGGAATGGAAAAATACGAGGCTTGGGGGTAGACGCAGGGCCAGCCGGCTCTGCGCCGCGCAGGAGTTATGAGGGGACACGGTGGCACGGACAACGGAAAGGTCCCAACGGGGCGGCCATAATGGCGTCAGCATCGAGGACGTGGCAGCGGCCGCCGGAGTCTCAACCGCAACCGTCTCCCGCGCCGTCCGTGGGTTGCCCCGCGTCTCGCCGGCCACCAGGGAGAAAATCCTCGAAGTCGCGGGAAACCTGGGCTACGTGGCATCGTCCTCTGCTTCCGGACTGGCCACGGGACGCACCAAGACCATTGGCGTCCTGGCGCCGTTCGTGAGCCGCTGGTTCTTCTCCAAGGCCATTGAGGGTGCGGACCGCGAGCTGCACGCCCGGCATTACAACCTCTCCCTGTTCAACCTCGGCGGCCACGGCAGCAACCGCGAGCGGCTCTTCAGCAAGACCATGGTCTACAAGCAGATCGATGCCCTGCTGGTGCTCTGCATGGCGCTCAGCCACGAAGAAATCGAACACCTGCAAAAAATCGACATCCCGCTGGTGGTGGTGGGCGGCCACGTCGAAGAGTGCCCCTACATCGGCATTGACGACTACGCGGCAGCCTCAACAGCGGTCCGGCACTTGATCGACCTGGGCCACCGGGACATCGCGTTGCTGCACGGCGACGACGAGACCGACCTCAACTTCGACGTCCCGAGGGTGCGCATCCTGGCGTTCAAGGACGTCATGGCCGCCGCAGGCCTTGCCACCCGGCCGGAGTGGGACGAATGGGGCGACTTCACGGTGCGCAGCGGCCAGGAAGCCTTCCGCCGCCTTTGGTCCGGTTCCGGGCCGAAGCCCACAGCAATCTTCTGCGCGTCTGACGAAATGGCCATGGGGGTCATCTTCGAAGCCAACCGCCTCGGCGTTAACATCCCCGGCGAACTGTCAGTGGTGGGGATCGACAACCACGACTTCGCGGAGGCCATGGGCCTCACCACCGTTGGGCAACGCCCGGATGAGCAGGCCGAACTGGCCACCAAGATGCTCCTGGACGAACTGGACGGGGACATCGGGTCCGTCCGGTCCGCCGTTGCTCCGCATGAACTGATTATCCGGCGCACCACCGCGCCGCCCAAGGCGTGAAACGGCCTCAAGAAGCGCGGGCAAGCTGCCGGATAGGGATCCAGCGCGAGGCGAGCCTGCGATAGGCGGCCGCGGCGCCGGTCATGTCGCCCTCAGCCAGGCACTCGATGCCCAGCCTGATGTCCATGGGTGATTCGTCCGGGTACACCTTGTCTGCGACGGCACCATAGTCCAGCTCCACCATGGAGTTCACGTGGAACAGCTCCAGCCATTCGGTCAGCTGTGCCAGGTCGTCAAGCATGTCAAGGTCCGGGGCGGCCAGCGCCAGGTTGGCCACGGCGTAGCGGGCCCGCTCCAAGGCGTCTGTGATCGGGGCCCAGACGCGGACCGTAAGGATGCGGCCGGCGGCTTCCACGACGTCCTTGCGGTCGGACTCCATGAACAGCGAGAACCAACTGAACGGGATGCCCCAGGTGGAGGCCCGCGTGTGCACGCGGACGGATCCGTCCCGTGCCTTCACCAGGTCGATCCGCTCCTGGTGCCGGTCGCGCTGTTCCTCAGGGATCAGCAGCTCCGCCAGCGGGCCGTGGATCCCTTCCATCAGGGCGTTGGCGGCCAGCCCGGCGCGCAGGACGAGCTGGCTGGGGCAGTACAGCAACACTGGCGCGGTGCCGGCGGCAGCGCCGTCGTCGGCCGTTCCGCCGTCCGGTGCCGGCGCGGTGGTGACGCGCACCAGGTCGGTGCGCCCGGTGGGAAACGGATCACCGCCGGAGCGGGTGATCCGTCCCAGCGAGGCCAGCAGTTCAGCGTTTTCGACGGCGGCACGGGATGCGGCGCGCTCGCCGGCGGCCTGGAGGGCGGGTCGTTGTTCCGCCGGAAAGGCGTCCAAGGGTTCGTAGACGCGCAGCGTGGAGGAAAATGGCAGGCCTGCCTGGCCCCGGTAGAGGTTTCCCGTCATGACGGTCTCCTTGGATGGGCGCAGGGGGCTGTCATCAGTCCGCCAGCTCCACCAGCACGGGAGCGTGGTCCGAGGCGCCTTTGCCTTTCCGTTCCTCGCGGTCGATCGAGGCGCCGGTGACCCGGGCTGCCAAGGCGGGGGAGGCCAGGATGAAGTCGATCCGCATGCCTTCCTTCTTGGGAAACCGGAGCTGGGTGTAGTCCCAGTACGTGTAGACGCCCGGGCCGGGGGTATAGGGGCGCACAACGTCGGTGAAGCCGGCGGACTCGAAGGCATGGAACGCCGCACGCTCCGGCGGACTGACATGGGTGTAGCGGTTGTTGACGAACAAGTCGATGTCCCAGACGTCGTCGTCGAACGGGGCGATGTTCCAGTCGCCCATCAATGCGACCTGCGCCTGCGGGTTGTCCGTAACCAGGCCCTGGGCGTGCGTTTTCAGGCTTTCCAGCCACTTGAGCTTGTAAGGCATGTGTTCGTCGTCCAGGGAACGCCCGTTGGGGACATACAGGCTCCAGACCCTGACGCCGCCGCAGGTGGCAGCCATGGCGCGGGCCTCCTGGACGGGGTCCTTGCCGGCCTTGCCGAACGAGGGCTGGTCCAAGAATGTCCGCTCCACGTCCTCAAGTCCAACACGGGAGGCGATGGCCACGCCGTTCCACTGGTTTACGCCGAAGTGGGCAACCTCGTAGCCCATCCGTTCAAAGAGCTCCCACGGAAAGTTCTCGTCCTTGCACTTGGTCTCCTGGATGGCCAGGACGTCGCAGTCGCTGCGCTGGAGCCAGGCTTCAACACGGTCGGCGCGGGCACGGAGCGAATTCACATTCCAGGTAGCTATCTTCACGGTTCCTAACTTACCTTGGCAGCTGCGCGCCGGGTAAAGCCTCCCGCCAGTCCGGGCGGCACCGCACGCGGTTGGTCCCCAGCATGACGCGGCGGGTATATTCGCAACCAGAATGACCTGGATCACTCGTCCGGCCACCATGCGAAGGAGCAGCCAGCCGATGACCGCAGCCAAGGGAATGGATGGTGCCGCCGGCAACGGGCACCCGGAAGTACTGTTTGAGCGCCGCGGCCGGCTGGGCCTGGTCACGCTCAACAGGCCTAAAGCCGTGAACGCACTCACCGCCGGAATGGTGGACCTGATGCTCCGGCAGCTCACCGCGTGGGCCGGGGACGATGACGTCGCCACCGTCCTGGTGCAGGGCGCCGGGGAACGCGGCCTCTGCGCCGGCGGCGACATTGTGGCCATCTACGAGGACATGTTGCACGGCGGACACCGGACGGCAGGTTTCTGGCAGGCAGAATACCGGCTGAACTCCCTGATCGCCCGGTATCCCAAGCCGTACGTGGCCCTCATGGATGGCCTGGTCCTCGGCGGCGGGGTGGGGATCTCCGCGCACGGGAGCGTCCGGGTGGTCACGGAGCGGACCAGGACGGGCATGCCGGAAACCACCATCGGATTCGCCCCGGACGTTGGTGGCACCTACCTGCTCTCGCACGCACCCGGCGAGGCCGGAACGCACGCTGCCCTGACCGGCGCGCATCTTGGCGCCGGCGACGCGGTGTTCCTTGGCCTTGCGGACCACTACGTACCGTCAGGATCGCTGACGGACCTGGCGGCCGCCCTTGTGGACCATGACGCGGAAGACGTCGTCGAACGGTATACCCAGCCGGCCCCGGACTCGCTGCTCGCCGGGCACCGTGACTGGATCGACGCCTGCTACGCCTCGGATGACGCAGCCGGGATCGTCCGGCGCCTCCGGGAGTGGGCGGGGCCCGGGAGGGAGGCTGCGGTGGAGGCCGCCGACACGATCGAAGCCAAGTCACCCACCTCTGTCAAGGTCACCCTGGCGTCGCTGCGCCGGGCCGCTGGACTGACCCTGGATGAAGCGCTTGCCCAGGAGTACCGTGCCGGAATCCGGTTCCTGGCCGGTCCCGACTTCCGCGAAGGCATCCGCGCCCAAGTTGTGGACAAGGACAGGAATCCGCAGTGGAAACCGGCAACACTGGCTGACGTGCTTCCAGGACAGGTGGACAGGTTCTTCGAACCGCTGGAGGGCCGGGAGTTGGACCTGCACCCGGAACGGGCACCCGAGGAGGCGGACCATGCCTGAGACGGGAACCGTGGCTTTCCTCGGCCTGGGGCACATGGGCGGTCCCATGGCCGTGAACTTGGTCCGGGCCGGCTATGCGGTGGTTGCTTTCGATGTGGTGCCTGCCGCCGTCCAAGCGGCACGGGAACATGGTGTGCCGGTCGCGGCCAGCGCGGCTGGCGCCGTAGCGGAGGCCGACGTCGTGCTGACCATGTTCCCCAGCGGTGGACACGTCCTGGACGCCTACCGCGGCAACGCCGGACAACCCGGATTGCTGGCTGCGGCTCCGCCGGGCACCATGTTCCTTGACTGCTCCACCATCAACGTCGATGAGGCACGGGAGGCCGCGCGCCTGGCCGCTGAAGCAGGCCACCGTTCGGTCGACGCGCCCGTTTCGGGCGGCGTGGTGGGCGCCGAAGCAGCGACGTTGACATTCATGGCCGGCGGCGAAGCGCAGGACTTCGAGTCGGTGCGGCCGCTCCTGGAGGTGATGGGCAAACGCGTGGTCCATTGCGGCGGCCACGGTGCGGGCCAGGCTGCCAAGATCTGCAACAACCTCATCCTGGGCGTTTCCATGATCGCGGTCAGCGAGGCGTTTGTCCTCGGCGAAAAGCTGGGCCTGAGCCACCAGGCCCTGTTCGACGTCGCCTCCGCGGCCTCGGGCCAATGCTGGGCGCTCACCACCAACTGCCCGGTACCGGGACCCGTCCCCGCCAGTCCGGCCAACAGGGACTACCAGCCGGGTTTTGCGGCGGCGCTGATGGCCAAGGACCTCAATCTGGCGGTCAATGCCCTCAACAGCACGGGAGTGGCAGGACATATGGGGGCGCTCGCCGCCCGCATCTACGATACGTTTGCCGCGGAGGGCGGCGCCGGCCGCGACTTCTCCGCCATCATTACTGATATCCGCGGCAGCGCGGAACCGGCTGCCGCGGACACCACGGCGGCGGCAACAGGAACGGACGCAACGGGCCGGAGCCGGACCACGGCAGCACACGACGACGGGAGCCCCGAATGACTGAATACGCCAACATCCTGGTGGAGCAACAAGGCAGGGTTGGGCTGGTGACCCTCAACCGGCCATCGGCGTTGAATGCGCTCAACAAGGCCACCATGGAGGAACTGGTCGCCGCCGTGACCGCGATGGACTCCGATCCGAACGTAGGCGCCGTGGTGATCACCGGCTCGGCCAAGGCGTTCGCGGCGGGCGCCGACATCAAGGAAATGGCTGATCAGGGCTACATGGACATGTACACCGCGGACTGGTTCCGCGGCTGGGAGGACTTCACCCGGCTGCGGATCCCCACCATCGCGGCGGTGTCCGGGTTTGCCCTGGGCGGCGGCTGCGAGCTCGCGATGATGTGCGACCTCATTATTGCGGGGGACAACGCCAAGTTCGGCCAGCCGGAAATCAACCTTGCCGTACTTCCCGGGATGGGGGGTTCGCAACGGCTCACCCGCGCGATCGGCAAGGCCAAGGCCATGGACCTGATCCTCACCGGCAGGTTCATCGGTGCCGAGGAAGCGGACCGGTGCGGACTTGTCTCCCGGGTCGTACCGGCGGAGGAAGTGGTGTCCGAGGCCCTCAAGGCAGCCGGGCTGATCGCCGCCAAGTCGAAGCCCGCTGCCATGGCGGCAAAGGAAGCCGTGAATGCAGCCTTCGAAACCGGGCTGGCCCAAGGGGTCCTGTTTGAACGGAGGCTCTTCCACTCGCTGTTCGCCACCGAGGACCAAAAGGAAGGGATGGCGGCGTTCGCAGAAAAGCGTGAGCCGCAGTTCAAGCACCGGTGACCCCGGGACGCGCTTCCGGGGACCTTGGGGCTCGACGAATTCCGCGGCCCGTATTGTGGACATGACGGGTAACGGACGGCCATGCCAGCGAACGGGGACAGACGTATGTGGACAACCATGACCGGTGCAGCCAGCCCCACCACGGACTCACGGGCATCGTGGGCTTCGCGGCGAGGGCTATCGACACCCTGGGCGAGTGGGGCGTGGGTGCCTTCACGCTCGCGGAGACGGTGGTGCCTCCCATCCCCAGCGAGGTGATCCTTCCCCTGGCGGGCTACCTTGCCAAGCAAGGTTCCCTCAACCTGCTCCTTGTCTTCGCCACCAGCACCCTGGGCGCCTACCTGGGTGCCCTGCTGCTCTATTGGCTCGGCGCAAAACTGGGCCTGGAACGTTCAATCCGCTGGCTGTCCAAACTGCCCTTGGTGGACCGGGAGGACTTTGAACAGGCAGCGGCCTGGTTCCGCCGCCACGGAAGATCGTCCATTTTCTTCGGCCGCCTCCTCCCAGGCATCCGCAGCCTGATCTCGCTGCCGGCCGGGGCCGCGGCGATGCCACCGGCCACCTTCAGCCTCTTCACCCTCGCCGGCAGCGGGCTGTGGAATGGAGCCCTCATTGGCCTCGGCTACCTGCTGGGCACCCAGTACCAGCTCATCGAGAAGTATTCACACGTCCTGAACTACGCTGTCTACGCTGCGCTCGCCGTGGCCGTGGTCCTGCTCATCGTCCGGCGGGTCAAGAGGGCCAGGCGGGTCAACGCCAACCGCTGACAGGTGCCCTCAGAGGTGCTTCTCCGCAAAAATGCGCAGGGCGCTCCGCACGAAGGCGGCCCCGTCCATGCCCCCGTAGTTGGCGGCAAAACGCGGATCCGCAACATACATGTCAGCGAGTCCGGTGACATATCCCTTGATGTCGCCGCCGGCGGCCGCAGCGGGAGTTCCGGGAATGGACTGGAGCCAGGCCACGTGCCTGCGTGCCAGGTCCTGGGCCTCCGGTCCATCCGCCGTCACCCCTGAAGCGCCGGCCGCGTTCCAGTCCCTGCCCAGCTCCTCCACCCTGGACTTCCACGCCCGCTTTTCCGCGGCGTCCATCCCCCGCCACCACGCATCAGATGCGGCGTAGGCGTCCTTGCCCCAGCGTTCCTCGACCTCCTCCCGGTACTGGGTATGGTCGAAGCCGTCAAACATGTTCTCAGCCATCAGTTGGCCTCCTGCCTTCACTGTTTCGATGGTTTGCTGCACGGACTGCGCCTGCCGGGCCAGCCGTTGTTGCTCCTGCGCCAGCCACTCAAGGTGGCGGGAGAGCGCCGCGACGGGGTCGGCCTGGCGCTGGAAGACTTCGGCGATGGCCTGCAGCCCCAGGCCCAGCTCCCGCAGCAAAAGGATCCGCTGCAGCTGAAGGAGGGCGGCACCGTCGTAATAGCGGTAGCCGTTCCCGCCCACCCGGCTGGGCTTCAAGAGCCCGATGTCGTCGTAATGCCTGAGCGTGCGGCTGGTCGTGCCGGCCATCCTGGCCACATCCTGGATGGGCCAATCCCTCAAGCCGTTGCCACGGATTTCTTCCATGCCCTTGAGCCTAGGGGTTGACGCTGCGTCAAGGTCAAGGGTGCTTGTCGGCTTACTTGGCCTGACCGTTTCGCGGTGTCCGGTGCCGCGCCTGGGCGACGAGCCGCGTGAAGGCAAAGACAAAGATGGACTCGAACATCAGCATGAGCCCCACCAGCAGCCACTGCTGCCGGGCGATGAACACGATGCAACCCGTCAGGGCCAGGAGGGTGCCCAGGGCCAGGGCGTAGACGGCAAAGCCGACGGCGACCCGGGCGCTGCGTACGCCGGTGCGGAATCCGAAGCCGTGGGGTTCGCCCCCGGGCTGGCCCGGGACGCGGTCGGGTGCGGCGGGCCCGAGTGCGTCGAACTCGACCCACGGATCCTGGTCCTGGTCCTTTCCGGTCATGGATCAATTATCCCCAACCCGCAATGCCGTGAAACACAGCGCCGGCGAAAACAAGCGCCGACGAAAACAAAGGCCGGCGAAAACAAGCGCCGACGAAACAGCGCCGGCAAAAAACAGCGGCCCCTCCAACGTTCGTTGGAGGGGCCGCTGTACGGGGGGCCCGGCAGTTGCCGGAGCCGCCGAAGACTTAGAGCGGGCGGATGTTCTCTGCCTGCGGACCCTTGGGGCCCTGGGTCACATCGAATTCGACCTTCTGGTTTTCGTCCAGTGAGCGGTAGCCGCTGGTGGCGATTGCCGAGTAGTGGGCGAATACGTCAGCGGACCCGTCATCGGGGGCAATGAAGCCAAAACCCTTTTCGGCGTTGAACCATTTAACTGTGCCTGTTGCCATGGCTGCATTCCTTCATGTGACTCTGATTCTCTCCCCGGAACCGTCCCGGGGTGCGCGGGAGTTAGTCCCCCACAGTCCCCAACGTACGGGGCGCGGGCCCCGGGTGCAAGGGTAGCGGCCATAATGTGCGGTTAACGCATGCCTTCGCGGCGGATGGCGGTGGCAATAGCGGCCGCCCGGGTATCCACTCCGAGCTTGGCATAGATGTGTGCCAGGTGGGTTTTCACCGTGGCTTCGGAAATGAACAGCCGCCGGCCGAGCTCGCGGTTGCTGAGGCCCTCAGTGAGCAGGCTGAGCAGCTCCGCCTCGCGGGGAGTGAGGACCTCGTCGGGGTTGCGCATCTGCTGGAACAACCTGGAGGCCACCGGCGGGCTCATCACGCTCCTGCCCTGCACCGCGCCCCGGATGGCGGCGAAGATCTCCTCCGGTGCCGCATCTTTCAACAGGTAGCCCATGGCCCCGGAATCAACAGCGCGGACAATATCCGCGTCGGAGTCGTACGTGGTGAAAACCAGGACCGCTTGTCCGGTGCCGAGGTTTCGAATCTGCCTGATGGCTTCAATACCATCCATGCCCGGGCCCATGGCAAGGTCCATCACCACCACCGCCGGGGCGTGCGAACGGACCAGCTGCAACGCCTCTGCACCCGACGATGCCTCCGCGACGACATCCATATCAGGCTGGGTCGCAAGCAACGCACGCAGGCCGCTGCGAACCACCAGGTGGTCGTCCACCAGAAGGACCGTAATGCCGCCCATCTAGGGCCCCTCCAAAGGAAGTTGCGCGGCCACGATGGTGCCCTCGCCCGGGGTGCTCTGCACCGAGAAGGTCCCGCCCAGCTGCTCCACCCGTTGCCGCATTGCCCGCAGGCCGTACCCACCCGAGGCCGACGGCGGGGCTGCCGCCGCCGGGTCAAAGCCCGCACCGTCGTCGTAAATGTCCAAGGTGACGGTGTCCTGCAGGAAACCCAACGTCAGCGCGGCCATCGAAGCCGAAGCATGCAGCGCGATGTTGGAGGAGGCACTCTGCACAACCCGCAGCAGGGCGTGCCGCACCTCCGGGGGAACGGGGCCCGGTTCGCCCGTCACCGCCAGGGTGGCCGCCGGCATGTACCGCCGGGCGGCAAGCAGCAGCGAGTCCGGCAACGGCGTCGATTCCAACCCGGGGGAGGCGAGCTCGTGGACCAGGCTCCGGGTGTCCGCCAGGTTCGCGCGGAGCAGGTCGGTGGCCTGGCGCAGACCGTCCCGGGCTGTCGCATCCGGCCACCCGCGGCCCGCTGCTTCGAGCAGGAGCAGGCTGCTGGCGAGCCCTTGGGTGACGGTGTCGTGGATTTCCCGGGATACCCGGTCCCGTTCGGCGATGGTGCCGGCCCGGCGCTCACTGGCCGCGAGCTGCCCTTGGGCCAGGGAAACCTGCGCGTTCAGGCGGCGCTGCTCCGCGGCGTCGTTCTGGATCCTGTCATAGATGAGCGTCAGCATGGTCCCGACAGCCAGTGGACCCAGCAGCATGGCGATGTCGGTGCCGTTACCGAGCCGGAACAGGCCGGCGGCTGTTGCCAGGGTGATGACGGCCGCCAGGATGTAGGCGGCAGCGCCCCGCAAAGCACTCCTGCACAGGAAGAACAGGGCAAAGGAACACCACGCGAAGCTTGGCGCCGCCACCACAAGGACCGCCCACACGCCAACCAGCGCCACCACCCAGGCGACGCTGTGCCGGTCCCGAGCCGACAGCAGGGCTACGACGGCGTACAGCAGGCTGGCGGCGGCAGCGAGTCCCAGCACCAGCATGTTGTCGGCCGGTGAGTGCCGCAGAACGTACCGCACCACGGAGGCCACCAGGAGCACCGCGAAGCCAAGATGGACCGCGGCCTCGATCCCGCCCAGGCGGCCGTTCGCCGCCGGCGCACGAAGCGACCGGCGGGCGTCGGGACCCTGGGCGGCGCCGGCCGCCGGACCTGTGGCTGGTAGGGCATCTCTGGTGGGCATGCGGGATCCGGTTCTGATGGGTGGCTCTGCACTCCATGCTAGGCGTCCCTGCCCTGGCTGCCCTCAGCCTTTTGGCTGATATGGCCGGCCTTTCGGGGTAGCCAGGAACAGCCCATCAACCGATGCCGCCCCAGGACGCGGCCGGAAGGATGGAACCCGGAAGCAGCACCCCAACCGAAGGAAGCATTATGAAGACGTCGCACAAAGCACTCACCGCCGCAGCAGCCGCAGCGATCCTGGCCACGGCCGGAGCGACGGTGGCCGCGAACGCCGGTACCGGCCGGGCGAACGGCGCGGAAGCTCCCGCCGTCGTACCGGCCGTTGATGTCCGGCCGGCTCCGGAAACAGTGGTGCAGCAGAACCGGATCACTGCCGGAGCGTCGGCCCAGGCCGTGACTGCGGCGCTCGCCAAATGCCAGGCAGACAAGCTGCCCTTCGTCACGGTGGCCGTCGTTGACCGCTTCGGCACGGTCCAGGCTGTGCTCCGGGGGGACAACGCCGCCGCCCACACCATCGAGGCCGCCAAGCAGAAGGCCTACACGGCCGCAGCCTTCGGTGCACCCACCAGCGAACTCGCCAAGCGCGTCAATGGCAATCGTCCCTCGATCGCCGACCTGCCGGGCACGCTGTTCCTGGCAGGCGGTGTCCCGTTGAAGGTCAATGGCGTTTCTGTTGCCGGCATCGGCGTGGGCGGGGCACCTGATGGCGCCCTGGATGAAGCTTGTGCCACCGCCGGCGCCGATGCTGTTGCGGGTGCCGCGAAGTAAGCAGGACGGGGCTGCCCCCGTGCGCTATGTCAGGCAGCCTCAAGGATGCTGACGTAGTTGGCGATGCCGACGCCGCCCATGTTCTGCACCGCAGCCCTGCGCGGGGCCGCCAGCTGCATATCGCCGGCGGTCCCGGTGAGCTGCATCGCAGCAAGCACATGCTGCGAGACTCCCGTGGCGCCCACCGGATGGCCCTTGGCCTTGAGTCCGCCGGAGACGTTGACCGGCAGCTTGCCGTCCTTGTACACCCAGCCTTCCTCAAGAGCCCGGGCGCCTTCGCCGGGGGCGGTCAGGCCCATGGCTTCGTACATGAGCAGTTCCGCGATGGTGAAGCAGTCATGGACTTCGGCCAGGTCCAGGTCTTCGAGCCCGACGCCGGCCATCGCCAGGGCGCGCTGCCAGGAGGCCCGGGTGGCCTCGAACGCCGTGGGGTCGCGGCGGTCGGTGGGGAAGAAGTCGTTGGCTTGGCCGAAGCCGGCAAGCCGTACCGGAGCCGTGGCACCGCCGGTGGGGGAGACAGACAGCACGACGGCGGCTGCACCGTCCGAGACGGGGGAGCAGTCGGTGCGGCGCAGCGGGTCGGCCACCATCGGGTTCTTGTCTGAGACGGTCCGGCAGAACTCCTCGCCAAGGTCCTTGCGGAGCTGGGCGTAGGGGTTGTCCACGCCGTTGCGGTGGTTCTTCGCTGCGATGCTGCCCAGTATGTCTCCCAGGCTGCCGGCGGCGTCGTAGCGCTTGGCGTAGTGTTTTGCCACCTCGGCGAAGAGCCCGGTGAAACCTGTGGTGGACTGTTTCCCGGCCATGTCGTAGTCCGCCCCGAGAAGCGCGGCGCCCACCACGTCTGCCCCGGCGTGGGTCATCTTTTCCGCGCCAATCACCAGGACCGTTTTTGCGGTACCGGCCAGCAGCGACTTGGTGCCCTGCTGGAAGGCGGCCGAGCCGGAAGCGCACGCGTTCTCCACACGGGTGGCCGGGACGTTGGCCAGGTCCGGGGAAACCTGCAGGGCCAGTGACGAGGGGAAGGCCAGCGGCATCATGCCGGCGTTGAACTGGCCCACGTAGACCTCGTCGATCTGCGACGGTTCAACGCCTGCGGTGCTGATGGCGTCCGTGGCCACCTGGACAATCAGCGATTCGAGGGTCTCGTCCGCCAGCTTGCCAAACCTGCTGTGCCCCCAGCCGGTGATCAGGACATCCTTGCCGAACTGGTCTTTCAGGCTCACGCTGCCACTTCCTCGTTCTCAAGCCGGACATCGAAGCCGGCGTCGGTCTTTTCCCGGATCTCCTCTTCGGTGACGCCTGGCGCCAGCCGGGTCAGCGTGAGCTGCCGTCCGCCGTCGTCCGTTTTGTAAAGGTCAAACACGGCGAGGTCGCTGATGATCCGGTCCACGCAGCTGAGCCCCGTCAGCGGGAGGGTGCATTGGCTGACGATCTTGGCGCTGCCGTCCTTGGCGTTGTGTTCGGTCAGGACCACCACGCGCGGTGTTCCGGCCACCAGGTCCATGGCGCCGCCCATGCCTTTGACCATCTTGCCCGGGATGGTCCAGTTGGCCAGGTCACCATCGCCGGAGACCTGCATGGCGCCCAGGATCGCCACCTTGACATGGCCCCCGCGGATCATGCCGAACGAAGTGGCGGAATCGAAGATGCTGCCGCCGGGCAACACCGTGACGGTCTGCTTGCCGGCGTTGATCAGGTCCGCGTCCTCTTCGCCCTCGAGCGGGAACGGCCCCATGCCCAGCAGCCCGTTCTCGCTCTGCAGCACCACCCGCACGCCCTCGGGCAGGTTGTTGGCCACCAGTGTGGGGATGCCGATCCCCAGGTTGACGTAGTCGCCGTCATTCAGTTCCCCGGCCGCAATCGCAGCCATCTCATCCCTGGTCCAGGCCATGGCGAAACTCCTTTTTCCTTCTCGCAGTATTCGGGTGTCTGTAGTCAGTTGGGTATTACCGGCGGCACGAATTCGAATGTCATTCCCAGCAGCCAGGCCAACAGCAGCACAACCGGCAGGTGGAACAGGAACTGCTGGAACGTGAAGCCCACCAGGTCCCGGGCGCGCAGGCCCAAGACGGCCAGCAGCGGCAGCATGAAGAACGGGTTGATGAGGTTGGGCAGGGCCTCGGCCATGTTGTAGATCTGCACGGTCCAGCCAAGGTTCATGTTTACGTCCGTCGCGGATTGCATGACGTAGGGTGCCTCGACCAGCCACTTGCCTCCGCCGGAAGGGACGAACATCCCCAGGAAGGCCGTGTAAAGGGCGATGATGACCGCGAACGCCCCGTTGCCGCCGATGCTGGTGAAGAAATGGGCCAGATGCTCGGACACCGAGAGGCCGCCCGCGCCCGTCGCCTTGGTGAGGATGGCCGCCATCGCCGCATAGAGCGGGAACTGGACCAAAATGCCTGCGGTTGCGGGCACGGCCTTGGTCACGGACTGGAGGAATTTGCGCGGGGTTCCGTGCAGCACAAGCCCCAGCATCAGGAAGACCAGCAGGTAGCCGTTCAGTGAACTGACCACGCTCAGGATGGGCAGGGTCAGGAGCTGGGACACCAGCCAGCCGAGGGTGAGCACCCCCGCCAGGATGGGCAGGACCCTGCTGTATTCGAGCCACTCGCCGGGGCGCGACTTTTCGGCCGGCGGTTCGGGCTGGTCATCAAGGTCGACGCCGAGGTCGGCCGCGGTTTTGACGGCGCCGCCCGTGGGGGCGGAGAAGTGGGCAATGACGGTGGTCAGCAGCATCAGGATGACCAGGGTCAGCAGGGACTGCCAGGTGAAGATGGTGGTGCCGAAGTCCAGGACGCCGGTGATCTTCAGGAGCGCCGGCGGAATGGAAGCCTTGGTTGCCTGGAGCTGGGCCGCGGAGGAGGACATCCCCAGCGCCCAGACTGCGCCCAGCCCCATGAACGCCGCCGCGCCGAGGGCCCGGTAGTCGACGTGCAGATCCCCCCGGCGGGCCACGGCACGCGCCAGGAGGCCGCCGAAGATCAGGCTCAAACCCCAGTTCACGAACGACACCGACATGGACATCACGGCAACAAAGCTGACGGCGGTCCGCGCGGAGCCGGGAACCTGGGCCAGGCGTTCAATCAGCCGGGCCACCGGGGGCGAGGTTGCCACGACGTATCCGGTCAGGACAACCATTGACATCTGAAGGGTGAAAGCGGTGAGGTCCCAGAATCCGTTGCCGAAGGAATCCACCACGGCTTTGGGCGAAGCGCCTGCCGCCAACGCTGCGACGGCGACGAGCAGCACCCCTGCCAGGGCGAAGATGTACGCGTCAGGGAACCATTTCTGTGTCCATCCGGCCAGCCTCTCCGCCATCCGGGCCAGGCCTTTCTGGCGGATATCGAGGTCATCGGGTTGCGTGGTGGTCATAAGGTGGTGCTCTCCCTTGAGTTCCCGGCCCCGGCTCAGACGGCCAGCGCTTCGGCGCCGGCAGCCACAGTGCGCTGGCGTACCGTCCGCTGCTCGATGTCCTTTACCCGGGCCGTGGCCTGGACCAACCGCTGGACAAAGACCCCGGGGGTGACGATGTGGTTCGGATCCAGTTCGCCGGGGGAGACGATGACTTCCGCTTCGGCGATGGTGAGGACCGCTGCGGTGGCCACCACCGGGTTGAAGTTCCGGGCAGTGAAACGGTAGGTGAGGTTGCCGTCCGTGTCCGCGGTGTGCGCGTGGACCAGTGCGACGTCGGCCTTGATGGCGCGCTCCTGGACGAAAGTCTCGCCGTCGAACACCTCATGCGGCTTGCCCTCGGCCACCAGGGTGCCCACACCTGTTTTGGTGTAGAACGCCGGAATGCCGGCGCCGGCGGCGCGGAGGCGTTCCGCCAGTGTTCCCTGCGGGGTGAACTCAACCTCGAGTTTCCCTGCGAGGTACTGCTCCGCGAAGAGCTTGTTCTCGCCAACGTAGGAGGCGATGACCTTGCGGACCTGGCCGGCTTCGATCAGGATGCCCAGGCCCTTGCCGTCCACGCCCATGTTGTTCGAGACGACGGTGAGGTCCTTGACGCCGGAGCCGCGCACGGCTTCGATCAGGTCAGCGGGGATGCCGCTGAGGCCAAAGCCGCCCACGGCGAGGGTCATCCCGTCCCGCAGCGCGCCCGCCAGGGCTGCGATGGCAGAAGGCTGGAGTTTGTTCATGACGTCTCCTCGTTGAGAGCAGTAAACGTCCACTTAGTGGACGCAGGATCTGCTTCCGGAGACTACGGGCGGCTCATTGAACCTGTCAAGGACACAATGCCAGGGAATTACAGTGTGGACGATATGCTCGAACGTATCCATATTGTGGACATTAGGAGGTTTGTGGCCATGACGCCGGTGCAGGGCGCCCAGGTGGTGACGCGGATTGCCGGGCTGCTGCGGCTGGTAGGTCGAAGCGCGGAGGGCATGCCGCTGGCCGGGCTGGTGCGCGAATCAGGACTCACCCGCCCCACGGTCCACCGACTCCTTTCCTCCCTTGCCGCTGAAGGCCTGCTGGACCACGATCCCACCACCGGCAACTGGGTGCTCGGCCCGGAGGTGCTGCTCATGGGGTCCGTGGCCGCGGCACGCTTTCCGATGGAAGACATTGCCCGCCCCAGCCTTCGACGTCTTGCCGAGGCCACGGGGGAGAGCGCCTTCTTTTCGATCCGGCGTGGCGCTGAGACGGTCTGCCTGCTGCGCGAGGAAGGAAGTTTCCCCGTGCGTTCCTTCGTCCTGCACGAGGGCGTGCGGTTCCCGCTGGGTGTTGCGTCGGCCGGCACGGCCATCCTGGCCTTCCTGCCGGAAAGCGAGCAGGAGGAACTGCTGGACCGGTGGACTGACCACGCGGGGGCATTCGCGGCAAACCACACCGCCGCCTTGGTCCGGAAAAACCTTGCCCGCACGCGGCTGGCCGGCTACTCGGTAAACCCCGGGCTGGTCCTGGAGGGAAGCTGGGGGATGGGTGCGGCGGTGTTCGACCGATCCGGCAAGCCGGCCTGGGCTTTGTCGTTGACCGGCATCGAGCCGCGCTTCAAACCCGAACGGCAGGAGGAACTTGGTGGCCTGCTGATGGCGGAGGCGCACCGGATTACGCAGCAGCTGGGCGGCGCGGACAGGCGGCGTACCCGCTAGAGTCCGGCGCGGGGCTCCTCCGGGCCCTGGTCCTTCCACCAGGTGTCAAAGATGGTCACCGGAACCGTGCGCTTGTGCCGGGTGCGGAGGAACTTCTGTTCGATCGATTCGGCCACTGTTTCCGGAACGTCGCGGCCTTCGAGGTAGTCGTCGATCTGGTCGTAGCTGATGCCGAGTTCGTCTTCGTCAGTACGGCCAGGACGGTCATCGAGGAGGTCGGCGGTGGGCACCTTCTCCCAGATGCGGGCCGGCGCTCCCAGCTCGGCCAGCAGGGCCCTGTTCTGCCGCTTGTTGAGGCCGAACAGGGGCAGGATGTCCGCGCCGCCGTCGCCGTACTTGGTGAAGAAGCCGGTCACGGATTCGGCGCCGTGGTCTGTGCCGATCACCAGGTAGTTGAATTCCCCAGCCAGTGCGTACTGGGCGATCATGCGGGTGCGGGCCTTCGTGTTGCCCTTGTGGAAATCGGAAATCTCCGAGCCCACCGTTTTTTCGAACTCGTCCTCGAAACCGTCAACCGCTGGTGAGATGTTGAAGGTCCACTCGGTCTTGGCCTTGATGAAGTCCAGGGCTGCCTGCGCGTCATCCTCATCATGCTGCACGCCGTACGGCAGCCGTACAGCCACGAAGTTCGCTTCCACGCCCTCGGCCTGGAGTTCCTCCACCGCCAGCTGCGCAAGGCGCCCGGCCAAGGAGGAATCCAGCCCGCCGGAAATGCCCAGGACGAAGCCCTTGGTATGCGTTGCCTTCAGGTATTCCTTCAGGAATGTGACGCGCTTGCGCACCTCCCCTGCGGGGTCGATCCGGGGCAGAACGCCCATTTCTTCAATGATCTTGGCCTGGAGTTCGCGCATGTGGTCCAGCCTAGCCAGCGCTGTCAACAACCCTCAACTGTTCCGGACGCGCGGCGCCCGGCGTAGCGTAACTGCATGGAACGGACGGGGTGTGCAGTGGTAGGCGGTGGCCCGGCGGGAATGATGCTCGGCCTGTTGCTGGCCAGGGCCGGGGTGGACGTGGTTGTCCTGGAAAAACACGGCGACTTCCTGCGGGATTTCCGCGGCGACACGGTGCATGCTTCCACGATCCGGCTGATGGACGAGCTGGGCCTTGGCCCCGGATTCCGTGCCCTGCCGCAGAGCCGCCTGCAAAATGTGGCATTCCCGGTGCCGGGCGCCGGCCTGGTTACCCTGGCTGACTTCGACTCCTTGAAACCCCCGTACAACTATGTGGCCATGATGCCGCAGTGGGACTTCCTGGATTTCCTTGCATCCGCCGCCAAGGCTGAACCGAGATTCACCCTCCTGATGGAATGCGAAGCCACAGGATTGGAGTTCGACGACGGCGGACGCGTCACCGGGGTGCGCTACCGGTCCGCCGGCGATACCGCGGCCGGCGGGGAGCAGGTGCTTCACGCCGACGTGGTGGTGGCGGCTGATGGCCGGCAGTCGGTGCTGCGCCGGGCCGCGGGGTTGTCCCCGAAGGAGTATCCGGTGCCGTTTGATGTGTGGTGGTTCAAACTTCCGCGCCGGACGCCAGGAAGGACTGGGGCGGCCGGGGTGGTCCCGGCCATAGGTGACCGGGAAGCGATGATTGCACTGAACCGCACTGACTATTACCAGATGGGCTACCTCGCCCCGAAGGGCGCGGACGCCAGGATCCGGGCCGAAGGTGTGGAACGGTTCCGCCGACGGGTGGCCGCACTCCGACCCGACCTGGCGGACACCGTCGGTTCGATCAGCAGTGTGGAAGACCTGCACTGGCTCGATGTCAGGCTGAACCGCCTGCGCCGGTGGTATGCCGGCGGTTTCCTGTGCATTGGAGACGCCGCGCATGCCATGTCCCCGGCCGGGGGCGTAGGAATCAACCTGGCCATCCAGGACGCGGTGGCAGCGGCGAAGCGGCTGGCGCCGGACCTGCGTCGCGGACAGGTGCGCACCGCCACCCTTGCTGCGGTCCAGCGCCGCCGCTGGATGCCCACCGTGGTGGTGCAAACCGTGCAGCGGATCATGCACCGGGCCGTGTTCGTTCCGTTGTTCGCCGGGAAATTTCCTTCAGCCGATGCAGCCGGAAACACGTCCAGGCTCCGCCAGGCGCTGCTGTTCGCTATCAGGCACAACCCGGTCTTGAGGCGGATCCTGCCCCGGGTCATCGCTTTCGGTCCGCTTCCGGAGCACGCGCCAGGCTTTGCCCGCCCGCTCACCCACTAAACTGGAGCCCATGACTTCGCCCACTCACGCTGCGCCTGACGCTGCCGCTGCCCGCGCCCGACTGCTCGAACTGATCAAGGAACTCGCGGTAGTCCGCGGCAAGGTGATCCTTTCCAGCGGGGCCGAGGCCGACTACTACATCGACCTGCGCAGGATCACCCTGCACCACGAAGCCTCCAAGCTGGTGGGCCAGGTGATGTTGGCCCTGGCTGACGACGCCGGGATCGACTTTGAGTGCGCAGGCGGGCTCACCATGGGCGCAGACCCGGTCGGTACCGCGGTGATGCACGCCGCGGTTGACGCAGGCCGGTCCGTTGACGCTTTCGTGGTCCGCAAAGCCCAGAAGTCTTACGGCATGGGCCGCCAGGTGGAGGGCCCGTCCGTCGAAGGTCGGAAGGTGCTGGTCCTGGAGGATACGTCCACCACCGGAGGGTCGGCGCTGACGGCAGTGGAAGGCGTGCGGAAGGCTGGGGGGAACGTTGTGGCCGTTGCCGTGATCGTTGACCGCGACACCGGCGCCAAGGAGAAGATCGAGGCTGAAACGGGTGTTCCCTACCTGTTCGCGTTTGGCAAGGACGAGCTTGGCCTTGCCTAGTACCCGGTAAGGGCGGCCGCAGGGCGCTGCCCTGGACGTCCGGCCGGCTCCGGCAGCCGCTGCTCCGCCCTGGTGTTGGATCCACAGTGGTGGCCCTGCCCGAAATAGTGGCGGAACGTATAGAACAGCGGTTGCCATGCGCTGACGTCCACATGTCGTGCGTCGAGGGCAAGGTCCTCCCTGACGTGGACTTTGCGCACCCGGACGTGCATGGCCTCCATATCCGTGTCCAGGGCCAGACTGTTTTCCAGCGTTGCCTCAATGTGGACGGGGCATTCGGCGATCCGGAGCGGCGAAACTTCCATGCTCGGAAGGCTCGTCCAGCCGGTAAGGGCCCATTTGTCGGGTACGTACCGGTACAGCCGCTTCTTCTGGGGCGGTACCGGGTCCATTCCAGTAGTCATGGCAATCTGCTCTATTTTCCCGGCCAGGCGCGCCTCCGGAAGGTTGAGTACAACTTCGCGGCTCCGCATCAAATTCGCGTGGCCCTGGTTGGCGGTGCCGAGCCCCAGGACGTAGTGGTCCCCCAGGGACCATGCAGAGGATATGGGTGTGATGTTCGTGCTGCCATCGGGGTTCGCGGTGGTCAAAAGGACAACGAGGGAGCCAAAGTAGTGGGCGCCCGGGGTGATGGCGGTGAACATGCCCCAATAGTCGCCCCTCAACAGTTTGGTGCCGGTCAAACCATCTCCGTGGAACTATTGGAGCATGGCACCGCTCTGGGCAGATGACTTGGCTTTGACGGCACGGGCCATGGCTGAGGAGTCGAGGGCCAGGATGCTGATCTCCCTCATGGACGCGCGGGCATGGACCGCGGCGGAACTGGCGGAGAGCGCCGGCATCACCCGCGGGACCGCCACGGTGCACCTTAACAAACTCACTGACGCGGGGTTGGTCGAGGACGTCCGCCAGGGGCGGCACAGGTATGTGAGGCTGAAGAACCGGAACGTGGCCGACGCGGTGGAGGCGCTGGTCCGGCTGAGCCCGCATGCAGAACCCGTGGTGCCCCGGTCCTTCCGGGCTCAGAAACATAACCATGAACTGCAACAGGGCCGGACCTGTTACCGCCACCTGGCCGGGGCCCTCGGAGTTGCAGTGACCCGGACCTGGCTGGACAAAGGGCTCCTCTCATCCGACTGGACGGTTACTGGCAACGGCCGGACCTGGGCCCGCGACGTTGGGATGCCGTTACCGGAGAACCCCACCCGTGCGCTGGCACGGCCATGCCTGGACTGGACCGAACGGGTAGACCACGCGGCCGGACTTTTTGCCGAACTGTTCGCAGCAGGCGCGCTGGACCGGGGCTGGTTGATCCGTGGCTCACACCCGCGCTCCGTCCGACTGACCGCCTTCGGCTCCGAAGAATTGCGTCGGTTCGGACTGGGGTCCGCACTTGGTCAGGGCCAGCGGGTGACCTAATATTTGCCTTATCACCCTTCAGTTGCTTGGAGACCCTACACTTGCCCACCCAAGAACAACCTTTGAGCGCTACCGACAAGGTCCAGAACCTGATTCTGGACAGCGCTGACTTTGAGGACTTCCTCAACGAGCTTGCGCGGTTTTCCGCGCACCAGATGGCAGGCGACGGCGACGACGCCCTGTGCGGAATCACACTGCTCCGTGACCGGAAGGCAGCCACGATCGGCTGGAGCAGTGACTCGGCCCGGGAAGTGGATGAAATCCAGTACTCCCTGTCCCAAGGGCCGTGCCTTACCGCGGCAAAGGACGAACGTGAGGTCTATGTTCCGGACCTTTTCGAGGAGGACAGGTGGGGGCCGGACTACGCCAACGCTGTTGCGTCCCACGGGCTGCGTTCGGTGCTTTCCCTGCCCTTCAACCTGCAGGGCGAGGCCAAGGCTGCCTTGAACCTCTATTCCGACGTCCCGCACAAGTTCGATGGCGGGGCGGCTGCCCGTGCGCGGGACTTCACCAGGGAGATTTCGCAGGCACTGCGCCTCGCGGTCAGGTTCTCACTGCATGCGGACAGCGCCTCAAATCTCCGCGCGACCCTGGAATCGCGGACCATCATCGACATCGCCATTGGCATTGTCATGGCGCAAAACCGCTGCAGCCAGGCGGCCGCCGTCGAAATCCTCACGGAGGCGTCCAGCAACAGCAACACCAAGCTGCGCGACATCGCCAGGTCGCTGGTGGATTCCGTCGGCGGGGCAGGCGCGCACACCCACTACCAGGAGCCGGGAAGCGTCAGGCCGGGCCAGAGCGCCTGAGGGACGGCTTGTGCGGGGCTCCCGCTGGAGGTTACGCTTGCGGAGGTTGAGCCGTCGGCCATAGAACCTCTTTTGGAGTACCTATGGACCGCGCGCTTGACGCACTAGTTGACCTCGATGTCTCAGCTGACATCGTCCGGATTGAAGTCCGGGGAACCCTTCGCCACGACACCCGTGCGGAACTCGTCCACATCATTCGACGCGTCCGGCGGATGGGCCTGCGTTGCCGCATTTGTGTTGATCTTTCGCAGGCTGCCCTCATCGAATCATCGGCGCTCGCCGGGTTGCGCGCCGACCTGAACGCCATGGACACCAACTCCCTGCCGGGCCTTCCCTCCGCCGGGGTGACCCTCCAGCTTGTCACCGCCAGTTACGACCGCAATGCCGACGGCCCGTCGACCACCCAACCGCTCCTCATGGACGACGATGTCACGGAGTTGTTCACCGGCGGCGGTGATTTTGCCGAGGGACTCCCTCAGTTGCCGGTGATTTTCTTCGAAGTACTCTACGGCCGCCCGCTGACGGAGTACTCGGACGAAGAACTGCTCCACGCCAGCGATTCCGTCTTCGCCCTGCTGGATAACCCGCAGGCGTTCGACGGCGCGGACCTGCTGGGCCGCTACAACGACATCGGCCTGGAAATCGCCCGCCGGCAGCAAAAACCCCAGGCTCCGTTCCCCGCCACGGAGGGCCAGGCGGCCAGCTGACCGCCGCGTCGCGGAATGGTTACATACCGGTCCTTGCGGCGTTTACTTCAGGTGTGCTTACGGTAGGGGTGTGCCGTATGAGGGGGAGACAGGTCCGCAACACCGGCGCGGGGTCCCCCAGGCCCGGCTGCTGGCGGAGGCGGCTGCCCTTAAGCGCTTTTCCCGCCGGACGTTCCTCGCCGGTGCCGGGGCCTCCGGGTTGCTCGCTGCGGACATGCTGCTGACCCGTGAAGTGCAATCGCAGCGCCAAACCACAAAGATCCTGCCTGTTGCGGATGATTTCGCCGATGCCTACTACCCGGACGCCTGCTGGTTCCTCTTCCCCGGGTACAAAACCAGCTGGGAAGAGGCCCAGTGGATCCTCAACACCCTCCGCGGCTCGCTGAACAAGCGCGCCCGGCTCGCCGCCGTCGGGTATTCCAACCTGGGCCTGGATGTCACTGACGTGGTCCGCGCGATCTCCGAGTACGTCGCGGTGGAGAAAATCACCAAACTGTTCTTCTACGGGCACAGCTTCGGCGGCATGCTGGCCACCCAGGTGGCCGCCCGGCTCCTTGCCGTGGCAGGCATCCAGGTGCAGTTCATCCTGCTGGACTCAAGCCCCTACAGTGCGCATGACGTCCTGGACCAGAGCTGGTTCGACGGCGTGGTGTTCCTGTACGAGCGCGGCTTCAGGTTCCCGTCCACCCTCCGCGGCGGCTACGAACTGGGGGAGCGGATCATCCACAAGGACGAACGGAGCTGGCGCCAGATCCTGGACCAGACGCTCGAACAGCTTTCGCCGATCGCCCCCTCCAGTGTGCTCATCCAGACCGAGTCGGCGTACATCTACCACTTCGAGGGCAGCCAGTTCGCGGGCCAGCTTGGAACGGCCAAGATGGCCTATGTCGGCAACCCGAAGGACCAGACCGTCGACTACGAAACGGCCTCGGAGACCTGGGCCGTGGCGTTCAAGGACAACATGGTCTCCAGCGGCCTGCAAACCATCGGGGCCGCGCCGGCCCACGCCAGCCCCGGCTGGAACCCGCAAATCTACCGGCCCCTCCTGACGGAGCTGCTGGATGAATACTTCCCCTTGCCCCGGGGCGGCTCCCGGGTGAGTATCTTCTAGATCTGGTTCTTCAGGTCCGCCACGGAGTTCAGCACCTGGTTGGGCCGGAACGGGTAGGCCGCAATATCGTCCTTGTGCGTGATGCCGCTGAGCACCAGCACCGTGTGCAGGCCCGCCTCCATGCCGGCGATGATGTCCGTGTCCATCCGGTCACCGATCATGGCGGTGGTTTCGGAGTGCGCGTCGATCTGGTTCATGGCAGAACGGAACATCATGGGGTTCGGCTTGCCCACAATGTACGGCTCGCGGCCGGTGGCCTTGGTGATCAGGGCGGCAATGGCGCCGGTAGCGGGCATGGGGCCGTCCTTGGACGGGCCGGTGGCATCCGGGTTGGTGGCGATGAACCGCGCCCCGCCCAGGATCAGCCGGATGGCCATGGTGATGGCCTCGAAGGAGTACGTCCGCGTCTCGCCGAGCACTACGAAGTCCGGATCCTGGTCGGTGAGGATGAAGCCCGCCTCGTGCAGCGCCGTCGTCAGACCCGCCTCGCCGATGGTGTAGGCGCGATTTCCGGATTCCGAGCCGCGCACCTGGTCCTTCAGGAACTGGGCCGTGGCCAGCGCCGAGGTCCAGATATTTTCCTCCGGGATCTCCAAACCGGAGGAGCGCAGGCGGGCAGCGAGGTCGCGCGGGGTGAAGATCGAATTGTTGGTCAGCACCAGGAACCGCTTGGATGTATCCACCCAGCGCTGGATCAACTCGGCAGCGCCCGGAATAGGCTGGTTCTCGTGGACCAGGACGCCGTCCATGTCCGTCAGCCAGCATTCAATTTCCTGGCCGTTGCGGTAAACCGCGGGGTTTCCTGCTGCCTGGACTTCTTCTGCCACGTCTACCTCCACCGGTGATGAATGCTCCAGTGGTCCAGTCTAGTGTTGAAGGGTGAATCAAACGCCCGGGATGACCGACGAACCCAACCACGAGCCCGGGGACGCCGAACCCGCCAAGGCCGAGGTCGGCGTCGGGCCCTGGGAAGGCGAATGGCCGGAAGGCGACCACTGGGACCCTGACCTCCTTGCGGACGGGGACCGGCGCAACGTGCTGGACAAGTACCGCTACTGGAAACACGAGGCGATTGTTGCGGAGCTGGACTCGCGGCGGCACAACTTCCACGTGGCCATCGAAAACTGGCAGCACGACCTCAACATCGGCACGGTGGTGCGCACCGCCAACGCCTTCCTCGCCAAAGAGGTCCACATCATCGGCCGACGGCGGTGGAACCGGCGCGGTGCCATGGTCACCGACCGCTACCAGCACGTACGCCACCACCCCACCGTGGCGGATTTCGTCCAGTGGGCGAACGGGGAGGGGCTCGCCATCATCGGGATCGACATCTTCCCGGACTCCGTCCCGCTGGAGACCTACGAGCTGCCCCGGGACTGCGTGCTGGTGTTCGGACAGGAAGGCCCGGGCTTGACGCCGGAGGTCCACGAGGCAGCCGTCGCCACCCTGTCCATCGAGCAGTTTGGCTCCACCCGGTCCATTAACGCCGCCTCCGCAGCCGCCATCGCCATGCACGCCTGGGTCCGCAGGCACGTCTTCGGCCAGCAGGTCTGAGTATTACCAACCCGTGACCCGAAACACCCGGCCTGCCCGGGAATGGCTAGGATGGTGCCTAGCCGTAAGCGGTCTACTTGAGGGTCATCCACCCACAGACGAAACTCAGCAGAGGAGCCAGCATGCCCATTGCAACCCCAGAGATCTACGCCGAGATGATCGACCGCGCGAAGGCGGGCGGATTCGCCTTCCCCGCCGTCAACGTCACGTCCTCGCAGACGCTGAACGCGGCACTGCGAGGCTTCGCGGAGGCGGAGTCCGACGGCATCGTGCAGGTCTCCACCGGCGGCGCCGCCTACTGGTCCGGCGCGTCCACCAAGGACATGGTTGCCGGCTCCCTGGGTTTCGCAGCCTTCGCCCGCGAAGTTGCCAAGAACTACAACGTCAACATCGCCCTGCACACGGACCACTGCCCCAAGGACAAGCTGGACGGCTTTGTCCTGCCGCTGCTTGAGGCTTCCGAGGCCGAGGTCAAGGCCGGCCGCAACCCGCTCTTCAACTCCCACATGTGGGACGGCTCCGCCGAAACCCTGCAGGAAAACCTGCGCATTGCCCGCGACCTGCTCCAGCGCACGGCTGCCGCAAAGATGATCCTCGAGGTGGAGATCGGCACGGTCGGCGGCGAGGAAGACGGCGTCGAAAACGCCATCAATGACAAGCTTTACACCACGGTCGAGGACGCCCTGGCCACCATCGACGCCCTGGGCGCCGGCGAAAACGGCCGCTACATCACCGCACTGACCTTCGGCAACGTCCACGGCGTGTACAAGCCCGGCGGCGTCAAGCTGCGCCCGGAGATCCTCAAGGACATCCAGGCCCAGGTGGGCGCGAAGATCGGCAAGGACAACCCGTTCGACCTCGTGTTCCACGGCGGCTCCGGATCCTCGGACCAGGAAATCGCCGACGCCGTCTCCTACGGGGTTATCAAGATGAACATCGACACCGACACCCAGTACGCCTACACCCGCCCGGTGGCCGACCACATGTTCAAGAACTACGACGGCGTCCTGAAGGTCGACGGCGAAGTGGGCAACAAGAAGACCTACGACCCCCGCGTCTGGGGCGCTTCCGCCGAAGCCGGCCTGGCGGCCCGCGTGGTGGAAGCCACCAAGCAGCTCGGTTCGGCCGGAAAGACGTTCTAGATGTCGGATGAGTTCCGCAAGAACCTGATGGGACCTGAGCCCACGCTCCTGCCTGCCGAGACCGAGGTCAATGCGCAGCTGGAAGCCGGGCACGAGGCCCTGGACCTGGTGGAAAAGCACCCCACGTCCTCACTGTTGTGGGCGATCCTGGCTGAGGAAGCGTGGACCGAGGGCCGGACCATCGACTCCTACGCGTACGCCCGAGTGGGCTACCACCGCGGACTGGACGCGCTGCGCCGCAACGGTTGGCGCGGCGTCGGGCCCATCCCGTGGGAGCACGAGCCGAACCGCGGGTTCCTCCGTGCGCTTTACTCGCTGGGCAGGGCTTCGTCGGCTATTGGGGAAGCGGACGAGCCGGAGCGGATCGAGAAGTTCCTGAACGACTCCGATCCCGCGGCGAAGGCAGCCATCGAGGGCTAGATACGACTAATTACGACGACGGCAGGTCACCTTCCCAGCGAAGGTGACCTGCCGTCGTCGGTGGTTGAGCCGCGTCGAAACCCTAGGCCTGGTGGGCGATGCCGGTGCGTGCCATGGCATCGGCGTACGCCGTGTGCATGTCCGCGAGGAACTCCTCCTGGCGGGCCGGTGAACCGGCGAAGGCGCGGCCACTCAGGGAGCGGACCTTGTAGGTCTTGAGGCCGCGGCGCCACAGCAGCGGGACTTCGGTCTTCAGCAGCAGGTTGGCCAGGCGGTTTGCCTCCGTGCCGTGCGCCACGATCACGGAGGCGCGGGGGACCAGGGCGAGGAACTTCAGCAGCGGCTTCAAACCTGCCTGCACCTGGTCCGGGGTGAATTTTCCGTTGGCCTCCCCCGGGACGTGCCACGGGTGGACGTTCCAGGGCATCACGAATTCCGGGCGCAGGCCCAGCTTCCACTGGATGCCCAGCATGCGGGTCGCGGCGTCCTGGTCACCGGCAGTGATGAAACCGGACTGGTCCATCTCGCCAATATTGGAGTACAGGCTGATGATGCGGCATTCCTCAACATCGTGCATGGGGTCCACGTAGGGCACCACGGTTCCGGGCTTCGCTTCCTGCAGGGAATCGCACAGCTCGTTGACAGCGGCAACGCTGGGCTCGTAACGGCGGCTCATGAGCTGTTCGTGGAATGTTTCGGGGGCCAGTGCGGTCATGAAGGGCTGGTTCTCCTGCGGGGATTGATGTTGCGTCCACCGCCGAAAATGGGCGCACGGTGGCGCAGCTCATCAACGGTGGTTAGTTGGGGTGGGCCGATTCCGGGTCGGCCTTTGCCAGTTTACCAAGCCCGGAGAAACGAAACGCCGGTCCAGCGCACCTCATTCATGGCGCAGTGGACCGGCGGTCATTCCCGGAAGGGGCGGATAACTACCAGAGGCGCCCGGTGGCGCGGCGGGCGCCCTCGCCAAGAGCCTCCAGCTTGGCGAATGCGATCTGCGGATGCACCCGGCCGCCCAGGCCGCAGTCGGTGGACGCGATGACGTTCTCGCGTCCCACCAGCTTGGCGAAGCGGACAATCCGGTCCGCCACCAGGTCCGGGTGCTCCACCACATTGGTGGCGTGGGAGACGACGCCGGGGATGATCACTTTGCCCTCAGGAAGGGCGGTGTCCTCCCAGACACGCCATTCGTGCTCGTGGCGGACATTGGCCGCCTCGAAGGAGTACGCGCCGGCGTTGACCTGCAGCACTGAGCCGATGATGTCGGCGAATGGGATGTCCGTAGTGTGCGGACCATGCCAGGAGCCCCAGCAAACGTGCAGCCGGACCTGTTCCTGCGGAAGGTCCCGCAAGGCCCAGTTGGTGGCCTCGACGCGCAGCTGGATGAACTTCAGGTAGTCCTCCAGGGACGGCTCAGGGTTGATCTGGTCCCAGCTCTCGGCCAGGGACGGATCGTCGAGCTGGACCGTCAGGCCGGCGTCGATGATGGCTTTGTATTCCTCGCGCATCGCATCGGCGCATGCGTAGACGAGTTCCTCATCGTTCTTGTAGTACTCATTGGCGACGCGGGCGCAGGAACCGGGGGAGAGGGACGCCACGAACCCCTCGCTGAGGCCTGCCGCGGCGAGCCCGGTCTTCAGGTTCTTGATGTCCGAGGCCACCAGGTCATGGCCGGTATATGTCAGGGGCCCGGCGATCTTGGGTTGGGACACGCTCTTCCGGTGCGCCAGGATCCCGGAGGAGGGATCGTTGTACGCCTCGTTGAACGCCTGCCGGTCCCGCCGGTCGGGGAAGGACGTCAGGACAACGTTTCCGGGCGAGGACCGCCGGACTTCGGCTTCGGCCCACCGGTCCACGGTGGTCGGCTCCAGGCCGCCGAGCCGGGCGAAGGAGTAGTTCCACCAGGCCCCGTAGTCCACGGAGTTGGACATCGTATGCCCGTACTCGCCGTCGTTGGGGATATCGATGCCCAGGTCCTTCTGGCGCTGGACCACGCCCACAACGGAGTCTTCCAGGAGCTCCAGGAACGCCGGGGTGATCCCGTCGGATTCCTTTGCGGTGTTGGCTGCGATGAGTTCATCGGTGCGAGGCAGAGACCCGGCGTGGGTGGCGCGAATATGGTCGGTGTTGAGGGGCATGCTGGAATCTTCCTTCCATCGGTCCTGGCAGTAGCACCTTCGGCCGGCAGCTTTCCTGCCGGACCGTGGTTGCTGCGGCGTCATTGAGCCAGGTCTCTCAGCCGCTCCGGATGGTCCACTCTTACCTAAATCCATGAACCGCCTGTGGGCAAATGCGGTTCAGAATACGGCGGATCGGTGTTGGGCGGTGGCGCTCCCCGGCAATAGCCCAACCCGTTCCCAGGTTTTGTCCAGTCTATTGACAGCTTTCGTCAAGCTTGGTTGGCTGTTTGTCACGGGCCGTAATGGGGAACATGGCGGCTGAACGCACCCGATGCACTCGAAAGAGGTAACGCACTGTGACGAAATCTTTGAGGACCCTTGCCGTATCCGGCGCGCTGGCGCTGGCCGTCTTCGCCGGGTCCGGCCCGGTGGCCCACGCAGTTGGCGAAGGCCCGAACTACGGCGGCAACGGCCAGATCACCACCAGCAAGCTGGCTACGTACAGTCAGATGGTCTCCTTCCTGAAGGACCAGGACGCCAAGCAACCGGCCATGGAGCTGGAAGTGATCGGCCAGACGGTCAAGGGCCGCGATATCCACCTGGTCAAATACATCTCTGACCCGGCCAAGCCCACCATCCTCTACCTGACCCAGCAGCATGGCAACGAACAGCTCACCACCGAGGGCGCCATGGAGTTCATCAAGCACCTGGGCACGGGCAAGTCGTCCGGCATCCTGGACGGCGTCAATATCCTGATCGTGCCCATGCTCAATGCCGACGGCGCCATGGGGGACGTAAACTTCCCGCTGGACAACTACCTCGCCAAAGGCGACCGCCACCTGACGCGTTACAACGCGGAGGGCGTGGACCTGAACCGGGACCACGTGGCCAAGGTCCAGCCGGAGACCCAGGCGCTGCACAGCAACGTGATGCGCAAGTACCGCGTCGATTACATGATCGACCTGCACCACCAGGGCACCCGCGCTGAACGCGACGGCAAGCTGGTGTCCGGGTCAATCCTGTACCCCACCACCCCGAACGCCGATCCCGCCGTCGTCGAGAAATCCAAGCGGCTCGGCGCCGTGGTCTTCAACAACGTGGACTCCACCGGCTGGGGCCACCTGGGCAAGTACCAGGGCGGCAGTGCGGAGACTATCAGCCGCAACGGCATCTCCGTGGAATACGGAATTGCCACCCTGCTTTTCGAGATGCGCGGCATGTCCGACCACTACCTGGACGGCTACGCGCTGGGGCAGCGGAGCAACGGCTACCTGATCAAGCAGACGGTCACCACCCTGACCTCCACCGCCGCGGCGATCGCGGACGGTTCCATTGCCGACGCCGACACCTCCTTCTGGGACACTCTCGCCGAACAGACGTCCCGGCCGGCCGGGGAAGCCGAGGACGAGTAAGAGACCAGGCCCGCCGCAGTCCCTTGCGGGGCCGCGGCGGGCCCATCGAGTGGACAAAGTGCCTGATCCGCTAAACTTGGGTGGTAAGAGCCCCGGAACTCTTGCATCGCTGAGCCGCCCCGCGGTCCGGCGACGGCCGGTCTGTTCGGGGCATTCTCATGAACGGCGCTGCGCAGGTCCGCTCCCCGCGGCCGGACCCGGGCAGCCCGAACGAATGGGGGAGGATCCCATGCCAGCAATTGTGATCGTAGGAGCCCAGTGGGGCGACGAAGGAAAAGGCAAGGCCACCGACCTTCTGGGCGGCCGTGTTGACTACGTCGTCAAGCCCAACGGCGGGAACAACGCCGGGCACACCGTCGTCGTAGGCGGTGAAAAGTACGAACTCAAACTGCTGCCCGCAGGCATTCTCAGCCCCAACGCGGTGCCCATCATCGGCAATGGCTGCGTGGTGAACCTCGAAGCCCTTTTCCAGGAGATCGACGGACTCCAGGCCCGCGGCGCCGATACCTCGCGGCTCCGCGTGTCCGCCAACGCCCACCTGGTGGCCCCCTACCACCAGGTGCTGGACAAGGTGACCGAACGTTTCCTCGGCAGCCGCGCCATCGGAACCACCGGCCGCGGCATTGGCCCCGCCTACATGGACAAGGTGGCCAGGCTGGGCATCCGTGTCCAGGACGTCTTCGACGAATCCATCCTCCGCCAGAAGGTGGAAGGCTCGCTGCGCCAGAAGAACGAGCTCCTGGTCAAGGTCTACAACCGTCGCAGCGTTGTGGTGGACGAGATCGTTGATTACTTCCTGTCCTTTGCCGACCGCCTCCGCCCGCTGGTCATCGACAGCACCCTGGTCCTTAACACCGCCCTGGACGAGGGCAAGGTGGTCCTGATGGAGGGCGGCCAGGCCACGTTCCTCGACGTCGACCACGGCACCTACCCATTCGTGACCTCCTCAAACCCCACCGCCGGCGGCGCGTCCGTGGGCTCGGGCATCGGCCCAACCCGGATCTCCCGCTCGATCGGCATCATCAAGGCTTACACCACCCGCGTTGGGGCCGGACCGTTCCCCACCGAGCTCTTCGACGAGATGGGGATGTACCTGCAGAAGACCGGCGGTGAGTTCGGCGTCAATACCGGCCGCCCGCGCCGCTGCGGCTGGTACGACGCCGTCCTGGCCCGCCACGCCTCCCGCGTGAACGGCTTCACGGACTACTTCGTCACCAAGCTGGACGTGCTCACCGGCATCGAACAGATCCCTGTGTGCGTGGCCTACGACGTGGACGGCGTCCGCCACGATGAGATGCCCATGACGCAGACCGAGTTCCACCACGCCAAGCCCATCTTCGAATACTTCGACGGCTGGACCGAGGACATCACCGGCGCCCGCACCCTCGCGGACCTCCCGGAAAACGCCAGGAACTACGTGCTGGCGCTGGAGAAGCTGTCCGGCACCCGGTTCTCCGCTATTGGCGTTGGCCCGGACCGGGACCAGACCATCGTGGTGAACGACCTCATCAACGACTGACACGTCCCTCCGGAACACGGTAGACGACGGCGGCGGGCCACCCATTGCGGGTGGGCCGCCGCCGGCGTTTGGGGGCGTGGGCAGTAATTTACACAGGCTTAACGCAGTTGGTCTTGTACCCCTGCAGCCGCCGCGGCCAGACTCGTTAACACCATTTGAACTGATCAGCGGACGGTCCCACTATGCGTTTGGCGGTGCAGGGATGCACCCAGCGAAGAGCCGTCGCCGGTCGAAAACACCAGACCGGAAGGACATGCCGTGGCAGGAAACATTGAAGTCTTTCTTGATCCGGAGCTGCTCTACAGGTTCCGGCTGCTGGGGCCCGATGGGTCGGTCATGGCCGTCTCGCAAGGTTTCGAGGACAAGGCGGCGGTAGCTGCCGGTATCGCGGCCGTTCGTGAATGTGCGGGGACGGGCCTGGTCACCGATCTCAGCCCCGCCGGGGCAGTCTCCCGTCCCGCCGCTGTACCCGCTGCCGCCGGCGTCGCCGCTCCTGGCGACCTGCCCGTCGTCGTACCGGCGTGTGATGACCGGCGGCTGCCGGTGAGGCTGCACGCCTATGCATTGGCGAAAACAACGCGCAGGCAGGCCGCGCCGCGTTGGGCCAGCGCAGCCACCCGTTGAGGACGGGATGAATAAAGTAAAAAAACTTTCACAAGGGCGTAACCCTTCGGGGGTCCGCAGCGATTACCCCAGTGAAGTGCCGGTCTGGAACCTGTCCCCCATCACGTTCCAGGCCGGCTCTTTTGATCTCTTGGCAAGGCCGCACGCGGACGGAGTCCCGTGGCGCTCACCGGTCGGGAAGGTTACTGAAGGGTAAAGTAGGACCAGCGTTCCGGATTCCCGTGAGACGCTTCCCTTGCCGACGCCCTTTTGATTGAAAGCACCACGTCAGTGACCGATGCACAGACAGATGCGGCCCCGGACCACGCCGTCCCCGGGCCTGCTGCCTTCAGCCTCGTCTACAAAACGTACGCATCACAAGTCCTGGGCTATCTTGCCGCCCGGGGAGTCGACGATCCGGAGGCGGCCATGCAGGAAGTGTTCCTTTCCGTCCTGCCCCGCCTCGACACCGTGCGGGGAGGCGAAGCGGGGCTGCGGACCTTCATCTTCAGCGTTGCCCATGCCCGGATGGTGGACGATCGCCGGCGCCAAAGCCGTCACCCGGTAAAGCTGCCGTTCGAGCCCGAGCTCGACCAGCGCGAAGACACCTCCGCCGAAAAGGAAGCCCTGCGCAACATCTCGCCCGGCGAAGTCCTGGAACTCTTGTCCGGGCTGCCCCAAGACCAGCGCGAAGCGCTCTCACTTCGCCTCGTGGCCGGCCTGACCGTGGAACAGGCGGCGGAGGCCATGGACAAGAGCCCCGGGTCCGTGAAGCAGCTCCAGCGCCGTGCGCTGCTGAAACTCCGGGAGCTGGCGTCAGTGAAGGAGTACCTCGCGCCATGACACAACCATCAGGCAACCTCGTGTCCCTTGTCGACGACATGCTCCGGGACGCCGGCTGCGGCGATGACCCGGAACTTCGCGACGTCCTGCTTTCGCTCGGTTCGCTGGCTTCGCTGCCCGCTCCGGCACCCAGTGCGGAGCTTGCCGCCTTGCTGGCACCAGCCGCCGGCACGCCGGTGGCGGGAGGCGTCTTGGAAGACCCTCCTGCCGGGGAGCAGCCCGCCGATGACCTCGCGCGCCGTCGGCGGCGCCACCGCCCGACCGCCCTGGGCCTGGTCCTGGTGGCCGGAATGGGATTGGGGGTTGGCGGGGTTGCCGCCAGCTCCTCCGCACCCGGAAGTGAAACAGTGCAGCACGTGCTGGCTGACTGGACTCCACCGCGGGGCGCGCCGTCCACCACCAATGCTTCGGCCGCAGGAGGCGGCTACCGGTCCCCGGTCCCCGCCGCCGATGGGGAAGTCCCGGGCACGGTTTCGTCACCTTCACCCGCCGCGGCCGCACCCGGCAGAAGCCACGCGACCCGCCTTTTGGAGGACGCTGCCGGAGCGACGGGCCCTGGGGCCGTGCGAAGCTGCGGCGGAGCTTCCATGCACGACGACGGCGGCAGGCCGGTAGCCTGCGTGCCGGACAGGCTGGGGGCTGCTTTTCCCGCCGCGCCGGGAGGCGGGACGGACGGGAACGGCCGCGGCCGGGACGACGGCGGCGCACCACCGGCGGCAGGCGCCACGCCTCCGGGGACGCCGGCAGCAGGCAAGCCGGACGCGCCCGCGGCGAAGGCTCCGGCAGTGGGCCAGGACGGCCCCGGTGCAGCCACGCCCAAGGCGGCTGATGCGCCGGGACCAGTGGGCCAGTCGCCGGGCCAGGGCAGCGGCAGGAAGGCTGAATCCCCGGCGAAGTAGTCAGCGGGCGCAGCCGGTGCCTGGCATCAACGGCTCCGGAGAGTGCGGCGTAGGCTGATCGCATGGGCCACACCAACGATCCCGCAGTCATTGAACGCCTCATGCGCACCAAAGGGCGGTGGGCCATCGTGGGCCTGACCACCAATGAGTGGCGCGCCGCCTACGATACGTCGCTGTTCATCCGGGACAAGCTCGGCATGGAAATCATCCCCGTCAACCTGCCCGGCGAACCTGTCCATGGCGAGACCGGGTACCGCACCCTCGCTGACATTCCGGCGGAAAAGCGGCCTATCGACGTCGTGGACTGCTTCGTGAACTCGCAGCGGGTGGGTGACGTGGTGGACCAGGCCATCGCCACCGGCGCCAAAGCCGTATGGCTGCAGCTGGGGGTGATCGACGAAGCCGCCGCGGAACGCGCCAAGGCGGCGGGCATGGACGTGGTGATGAACGCCTGTCCGGCCCAATTGGCCTGGAAGTACAACCTCTAGCGCTTCATCAGCTCCGGATAGTGCCGCTCGGTGACGTCCGGATGGGCGCGCATGCGTCCTTTGAGCATGTTCATGCCAAAGGACGCCAACAGGGGGTTGGCGGGATCATCAGTGATGCCCCGTGCCGCGGCCTTCAGCTCCGGAGCCAGGGGGACCGGCTGGATCACCGCGTCCAGCCGGGGCGACCAGAAGAACGGTACCGAGTAGCGGTCGACGCCAGGAGGCGGCGCCTGTACCCGGTGGATGGTGGCCGCAAGGTACCCCTCGGTGGCTACCTCCAGCATCTCGCCCAGGTTCACCACCAGGGCCCCCGGCAGCGGTTCCACCGGCAGCCAGCGGCTGGTACCAGGGGGCAGCACTTCAAGGCCGCCCACATTGTCCTGCAGTAACAGGGTTACGAAGCCGTAGTCGGCATGCGAGCCCACGCCCTGGTCGCCGGCGGCTTCCACCACACCGCCCACGTAGTGCACCAGCTTGCCCATCCAGGCGGGAGCATCGCGGAATGGTTCGTCGAAGTAGTCTTCGGGAAGTTGCAGCGAAACGGCAATGGCCCTGAGCAGTTCCATGCCCACACCGGACATCAGCGCGGCCCACTCCATGGCGGCCGGCCGGAGTTCGGGGAACGCCTCTCCGGGCCAGAGATTGGGGCCCTGTAAAAGCCAGTACGGCTGGTCTGCCGGAACCTCCGGAACGGGCTCGCGGTCCGGCGAATAATCGATCTGTTCCCGGGCGTCCGCACGCCCCTGGGTGACTTCGGTACCCATCCGCGTGTAGCCGCGGAAGTGCGGTGACAAACGGTTGTCCAGCTTCATCCGTTCGTCCAGCGGCAGGTTGAAGAAACGCCGGATGATGTCCAGAAGCTGTTCGGCCTGCCCTGGCCTGCCCCCGTATCCCGTGATTTGGAAGAACCCGACATTGTGGGTGGCGTGCCGCAGTTGTTCGATGAATTCCGGGCTGAAAGAGCCGTCCGCCTGCCGTGCGGAATGCAGGTCCAGAACAGGTATGGGGCCCTGGTCGAGTGACATGCTCGCAGACTAGCACCGCGCAGTCCGGCTTTATAGGCTTCCTTCATGGACCCAACTGAGCTGAGGACGATCTGCCTTTCGTTCCCGGGAGTATATGAGGATTTTCCGTTCGGACCGGAAACCTCAGTCTTCAAGGTCCGTGCCCATATCGCCGGGGGCGCCCGGCACGAGGCCAAGTTGTTCGCCGTGTCCACCATGGACGAGCGCGACTTTTCGGTGAGCCTGAAGTGTGAACCGGCGCTGGCGGTACAGTTGCGCGCAGTGCACCCGGAGATTACCGGTGCGTGGCATATGAACAAGACCCATTGGAACGGGGTGCGCCTTGATGGCAACCTGCCGGCAGCGATGATCCGGGACATGGTGGAGGATTCCTATGACCTGGTGGTGGCCGGCCTGAGCCGGAAGCAGCAGGAGCAACTGGGGTGGGCGCGCCTCGAAAGGGCCGGAAGCGATGATTGAAGAGGGACACCTCGGGGGTGGCCTGAACTACCCCGGCGCAGGAAGCACTGAAGCCGGCACGGCTCCGGCCGGGTATGGCCGCGTCCTCAAAGAGGCTTACCTTGGCTCCGGGACCACAGTGTACCGGCACGTCGCGGACGGCATCCTTGGCTGGGAGCTGCAGCGGCGGGCCGGGCTGCGGGTCCGTGCGGGGTCACCGAGGGCGGCGCCCGGCGTTCGCGTGGTGAGCGGATTCGGCGTCGGGCCCTTCCGCCTGAATGCGCCGTGCCAGGTGGTGTGGGTCCACGAACCTTCGGACCTGGACGGGCCGCAATCGGCCGGCTTTGGCTACGGTACGCTTCCCGGCCATCCCGCCCGTGGCGAAGAGTCCTTCGAAGTGGAGCTTGATGGGGAGGGGAAGGTGTGGCTTCGGATCCGCGCCTTCAGCAAGCCCGCCAACTGGTTCTACGCCGCCGGCGGACCAGTCACCCGCGCCGCACAGCGGCACGTTACTTCCCGGTACATTGAAGGGGCACGCTCTCTCGCCGCGGAAGGAACATCCCAGTGATCTTTATCGTCGTCAAGTTCAAGGTCAAGCCCGAATGGTCTGAACGCTGGCCGGACCTCGTTGCGGATTTCACCCAGGCCACCCGGCAGGAACCGGGCAACCTGTGGTTCGACTGGTCCCGCAGCTTGGAGGACCCCAACGAATACGTCCTGGTGGAAGCCTTCAAGGACGACGCTGCCGGCGACCACGTCAACAGTGACCACTTCAAGAAGGCCATGGCGGACATGCCGCAAGCCCTTGTGGAAACACCGAAAATCGTCAGCCGCCAGTTCGACGGCGGAGGCTGGGACCTGATGGGTGAACTCACCATCTGACCCTCGATAGCATGAACCCATGTGGATCGGTTGGATCGAGTTCGACATACTGCTGGGGCCGGTCCACAGCCTCAAGGAGAAGCGCTCGGTTGTCAGGCCGCTGCTGGCGGAACTGAGGCGCCGGTTCGATGTCTCGGTGGCTGAGGTGGGGGACCACAGCCAGTACCGGCGCACACAGCTGGGCGTCGGCTTGGTTTCTGCTGACCGGGCGCACCTCGTGGAGGTGCTTGCCGCCGTCGAGCGCTTCGTGGCAGCCCTGCCGGAGATTGAGCTGCTCAGCGCCCGCCAGCGGGAGCTCCACAGCGAGGACTGAACCGGTCCTTAAATGCGGACGGACACCCAAAGCCCTCTCTATGGGCTTGAGTGTCCGTCCGCGTTCTGTGGGGCCTAGCCGAAGTACTTCGGCAGTGTCCCTTCGTGGGCTTCGCGGAGTGCGTCGAGGGACAGCCCCTCCACGCCGTTGATCTCCAGCTTGCCGCTGGCCGCATCCACCACGCCGATGCGGGTGTGGGCAAAGCCGCGGGCGGTGCACATGTCCGTGAAGCGGATCTCCTCGGAACGGGGAACGCCTACCACGGCACGGCCCTGCGACTCGGAGAAGAGCGCCGTGAACAGGTCCACGCCGTCGCGGTCCATGACGTCCTGAAGCGCGATCCTGGCGCCAACGCCGTAACGCAGCGAGGACTCCACCAGGGCAGCCGCGAGGCCTCCTTCGGAGAGGTCGTGCGCGGAGTCGATCATGCCGTCGCGGGACGCGTTGATCAGGATTTCACCCAGTGCGCGTTCGGCCTCGAGGTCCACCTTCGGCGGCTGGCCGCCCAGGTGGCCGCGCATGTTCGCCCACTCGGAACCATCCAGCTCGGCGCCCGTGGTGCCCAGCAGGTAGATGGCCTGGCCGTCCTCGCGCCAGCCCGACGGCGTGCGGCGGGCGACGTCGTCGAGCTTGCCCAGGACCGCCACCACGGGGGAGGGGTGGATGGGCGTGGTGCCCGTCTGGTTGTAGAGCGAGACGTTGCCGCCGGTGACCGGGATTCCCAGCACCATGCAGGCGTCGGACAGGCCGCGGATGGCCTCGGCGAGCTGCCACATGACGTCCGGGTCCTCGGGGGAGCCGAAGTTCAGGCAGTCGCTGACGGCCATGGGGATGGCGCCGGCAGTGGCCACGTTGCGGTAGGCCTCCGCCAGGGCCAGCTGCGCGCCGTGGTACGGATCGAGGTAGGTGTAGCGGCCGTTGGCGTCGGTGGCCAGGGCAACGCCCAGGCCGGTTTCCTCGTCCACCCGGACCACGCCGGCGTCATCGGGGAATGCCATGGCGGTGTTGCCGCCGACGTAGCGGTCGTACTGGTTGGTGATCCAGGACTTGGAGCACATGTTCGGCGATGCCACGAGTTCGGTGACGGCCTTGGCCAGCTCAGCAGGGGCTGCCGGCCGGCCGGCGTCCTGCACCGAGCCCGTGAAGGTGTCGGCCTGGACGGCGTCCTGCCACTCGGGGCGGGCGAACGGGCGGTCGTAGACCGGGCCGTCATGCGCCACGGTGCGGGGATCGACGTCGACAATCACCTCGCCTTCCCAGGTGATGATCAGGCGGCCGGTATCGGTCACCTCGCCCAGCCAGGAATACTCAACAGCCCACTTGTCCATCACGGCCTCGAACGCTTCCACGTTTTCGGGGGTGACCACGGCCATCATGCGTTCCTGCGATTCGGACATCAGGATCTCGCCAGGGGTCAGCGTGGGGTCGCGGAGCAGGACGGAGGTCAGCTCAACCTGCATGCCGCCGTCACCGTTGGAGGCGAGCTCCGACGTGGCGCAGGAGATGCCTGCGGCGCCGAGGTCCTGGATGCCTTCCACCAGGGAACCCTTGAAGAGCTCCAGGCAGCACTCGATGAGCACCTTCTCCGCGAAGGGGTCGCCCACCTGCACGGCGGGGCGCTTGGAGGGCTTGGTGTCATCAAAGGACTCGGAGGCCAGCACGGAGGCGCCGCCGATGCCGTCGCCGCCGGTGCGGGCACCGAACAGGACCACCTTGTTGCCTTTGCCGGAGGCGTTGGCCAGGCGGATGTCCTCGTGGCGCATGACGCCCACGGCGAGCGCGTTGACCAGCGGGTTGCCCTGGTACACGGAGTCGAAGACCATTTCTCCGCCGATGTTGGGCAGGCCCAGGGAGTTGCCGTAGCCGCCGATGCCGGCAACCGCGCCGTGCATGACGCGGGCCGTGTCCGGGTGGTCGATGGCGCCGAAACGCAGCGGGTCCATTACGGCAACCGGGCGGGCGCCCATGGAAATGATGTCGCGGACAATGCCGCCGATGCCGGTCGCGGCGCCTTGGTAGGGCTCAACGAACGACGGCGAGTTGTGCGATTCGATCTTGAAGGTCACGGCCCAGCCGTCCCCCAGGTTGGTCACGCCGGCGTTTTCGCCGATGCCCACCAGCATGTCCTTCTTCATTTCCTCGGTGACCTTCTGGCCGAACTGGCGCAGGTGGTTCTTGGAGGACTTGTAGGAGCAGTGCTCGCTCCACATGACGGAGTACATGGCCAGTTCGGCGCCGGTGGGGCGGCGGCCCAGGACCTTGACGATCTCGTCGAATTCGTTCCGCTTCAGGCCAAGTTCAGCCCAGGGCAGCTCGGTATCCGGGGTCTTGGCTGCGTTCTCGACGGTGTCGATGTTGAACTTCTTGGTGGTTTCGGTGGTCACTTGTCGCCTCCCACAATCTTGTTCAGTACGGAGGTGAAGAAGCCGAGGCCGTCGGTGTCGGAACCGCCGGCGCCCGTCTCACGGGAGAACGCAGCCTCGGGGCCGAAGCCCGGCTCAACGGCGTGCTCCGGGTGCGGCATGAGGCCCACCACGTTGCCTGCGGCGTTGGAGATGCCGGCGATGTCGCGGCGGGAGCCGTTCGGGTTGAAACCGACGTAGCGGAACACCACGCGGCCCTCGGCCTCAAGGGCGTCCAGGGTCTTCTCGTCCGCGATGTACTGGCCGTCCTGGTTCTTCAGCGGGATGGTGATCTCCTGGCCCGCCTGGTAGTCCAGCGTCCACGCGGTGTTGGCGTTCTCGACGCGCAGCACCTGGTCGCGGCAGAGGAACTTCAGGTGGTCGTTCTTGATCATGGAACCGGGCAGCAGGTGCGACTCGGTGAGAATTTGGAAGCCGTTGCAGATGCCCAGCACGGGGAGCTTGGCATCGCTGTTCGCGGCGTCGATGATCTTTGACATCAGCGGGGCGAAACGGGCGATCGCGCCGGCGCGCAGGTAATCGCCGTAGGAGAATCCGCCGGGGATGACCACGGCGTCCACGTCGCCAAGTTCCGTGTCGCCGTGCCAGAGTTCGACGGCGGTGGCACCGGCCAGGCGGACGGCGCGGGCGGCGTCGCGGTCGTCAAGGGTCCCGGGGAAAGTCACGACGCCGATCCGGGCGCCGGCGAGGCGCGGCTCTGCGGCGACGGCCACGGCCTCGCCGATCAGGGGAAGTTCAGTCATTTCAGGCCTCGACGACCTCGACGTTGACGACGTCCTCGATCACGGGGTTGGACAGGAGTGTCTCGGCGGCATCGCGGGCCTGGGCCAGGATTTCTTCCGTCACCTCGCCGTCGACCGTCAGTTCGAAGCGCTTGCCCTGGCGGACAGAGCTGAAGCTGGTGAAGCCCAGCCGGGGGAGAGCGCCAACGATCGCCTTCCCCTGCGGGTCCAGAATCTCGGGCTTGGGCATGACGTCAACAACGATCCGGGGCATCCGGCAACTCCTGTGCGTGAGCTTGGTTAAGGGCGCAGCGGAGTGGTGCCGTCTCACGCCGTACCGGGGTGTCGGGGACATGGTGGACGGGCGCTCCGCGAGCTTGCCCTATCATTCTACCGGCCCGGGCCCATGCCGCCGCATTCCGCATGTTCATGGAGTAGACCCCGATCCGGGAGGACCGGGGTGGAGGCCCGAAGGATGTGCTTCTGGAGTTGCCGGAGGGCGTTCACTAGGATTGGTTGATGGCGCAAAATTCCAAGTCCGTGCTGTTGCCGATGGTTGCCGCTGCCGTTTTTGCCGGCCTGGGCAGGATGGTGCTGCAGAAGGTGAAGGCGGACCGCATGGCCCGCGAAACCCGGGTCGCCGGCCCGCTGGACGAGAAGACCCGGCAGTGGATCAGCGACGTGGTGCGGACCCCACGCCACTAGCCGCGCGGAATTCATTCCCCAGCAACTCCGGGGCGCCCTTCGGGGCGCCCTTTTTGCATGCCCGAATGTTCCGGCGGGACGGATATGACAAGCGAAAATTTCCAAAATGTGCTCTATGTCATATCTCGCTCTCAGTCTGTACCCTGTGAACAGTCTGGTCTCAGCTAATTACAAGATCTGTAATTACTTCTGCAGTTCCAGTCGTCTGGGGCGCCCACCAAGTCTGGGCGGTACATCGTGAAAGGGTTGCGCGTGAAATCAACTGGAAAGAGCCCCTTGCGGGCTGGGGGACTTCGGAAGGCAGCCGCCCTGGCTGTCGGGTTGCCCCTCCTCATAAGCTCGCTGGCAGTAACGCCGGCCACGGCGGCGCCGGGGAGCCAAAGCCTCGAGAATGCCGCCGCCACCACGAAAGACAGCCAGTTCAAGGACGGCCGGTACATCGTGGTCCTGGCCGGCCCGGCTGCAGCAGCCTACGAGGGCGGAGCCGCCGGGCTTGGCGCAACCAAGCCGCAGCAAGGCCGCAAACTGGACGCCGGCAGCCCAAACTACAAAGCCTACGACGCGCACCTGCGCCAGCAGCAGCGTGACGTTGCGGGAGCCCAGGGAGTATCCCCGGCCAAGCAGTACACCGCCGCCCTCAACGGATTCACCGCGGAGCTGACCGCCCACCAGGCGGCCGAACTGTCCAAGGACAAGCGCGTGCTCGTGGTGGCGCCGGACGTCGAGAACAAACCCGACTACACCACCACCGACTTCCTCAAGCTCACCGGTCCGGACGGGGCCTGGGCCAAGCAGTTCGGGGGTGAAGCCAACGCCGGCAAGGGCGTGGTGGTGGGCGTCATCGATTCCGGCTACGCCCCGGACAACCCCTTCCTCCAGGGCGAACCGCTGCAGCCCCTGCAGGGTACGCCGCAGGTGGGCGTCCCCTACCGCACCGGCGACGGCAAGATTGCGATGCTCAAGGCGGACGGAACCACCTTTGAAGGCGAATGCCAAAAAGGCCAGGGAACCGGTGCCGGCTTCGACGGCTCGCTCTGCAACTCCAAGGTGATCGGCGCCCGCTACTTCGCCGACTCCTTCCTCCAGTACGTGACCCCGGGCGATCGGGCCCCCGAGGAGCAGATTTCCCCGGTGGACGTGGGCAGCCACGGCACCCATACGGCCACAACGGCAGCGGGCAATGCCAACGTCGAGCAGGTCATTGATGGGGCCAGCTTCGGAAAGAGCTCCGGCGTGGCTCCGGCGGCCAAGGTATCGGTCTACAAGGTGTGCTGGGAGGACACCAACCCGGACACCGGCGGTTGCTACTCGTCATCGTCGGTTGAGGCCGTCGACGCGGCCATCAAGGACGGCGTGGACGTCCTGAACTACTCAATTTCGGGCAACAACAACAGCACCACCGATCCCGTGGCGCTCGCCTTCCTGAACGCAGCCGCCGCAGGCGTCTTCGTGTCGGCCTCTGCCGGAAACTCCGGCCCGACGGCCTCCACCGTGAACCATGCCTCACCGTGGCTGACCACCGTGGCCGCCTCCACCTTTCCCAGCGACCTGGTGGGAACGGTCAAGGTTTCCGATGGTTCGCTGTACCGCGGCGCTTCCATCATGAAATCAGAGGTTGCGGACAAGCCTGTCGTGGTGGCCGCTGCTGCCGCTGCTCCCGGGGCGGCCAACGCCAACCTGTGCGGGCCCGGAACCCTGGACCCCGCCAAGGTGGCCGGCAAAGTGGTGGTCTGTGACCGTGGAGTAGTGGACCGGACTGCCAAGAGCCAGGAAGTCCAGGACAAGGGCGGTGTCGGCATGATCCTGGTGAATCTCACCAGCAGCTCCGAGGACGCCGACAACCACGTCATTCCCACCGTCCACGTCAACGCGCCCAAGAGCCTGGAATTGAAGTCCAAGCTGCAGGCAAACACGGCACTGACGGTGAGCCTGGTCAAGGGTGACCTGACCGGACTTCCCCCGGCGCCGGCGCCCCAGATCGCGGGCTTCTCGTCCCGCGGGCCCACCCTCGCTTCAGGCGGCGACCTGCTCAAGCCTGATATTTCCGCCCCTGGCGTGAACGTCCTTGCCGGCGTCTCCACGATCGGCAACCATGGCGACCAGTTCGGCTTCATGTCCGGTACGTCCATGGCCGCACCGCACATTGCCGGCTTCGGCGCCCTCGTGCTTGGCAAGCAACCGAAGTGGTCACCCGCCATGGTGAAGTCGGCCATGATGACCACCGCCTACCCGCTGGTCAACGCGGACGGGTCGCCAAACACGGATCCGTTCCAGGGCGGCGCCGGCCACATCGACTCCACCCGGGTGCTCGATCCCGGCCTCGTTTACGACTCCGGCATCCAGGATTGGCTTGGTTTCCTGAACGGACAAGGCGTTGATACCGGGGCCCCGCAGGCGGGCTCCATCGCCGCCCGCGACCTCAACCTCCCGTCGGTCGCCTTGGGCAGCCTGGTGGGTGAGGTCCAGGTCAAGCGCAAGCTGACGGCCCTGGTGCCGGGCATGTACCGGCCCGAGGTGAACATGCCGGGCTTCAACGTCAATGTCGAACCCAAGGCGCTGAACTTCGCCAAGGCCGGACAAACGCGTGAAGTAACACTGACCATCCGGAACGTCAGCGCACCGGTCGGCAAATTCAGCACCGGAAGCCTCACGTGGAAGGGCCCGCGGACCGTCACATCGCCGATTGCCATCCGCCCGGTCGACGCCCAGATCGCTCCGTCGTTCTCGTTCAGCTCGGCCACGGGCACGGGCAGCGGCTCCATGGAGCTGGTGTCGGGCTCGGACAGCCCGATCGCCGTCGGCGTGGAAGGCCTGGCGCCACTGAACCAGACCGCGATCACCAAGACCCCGGGCGCGTACGCACCCACGAATGATGCCCACAACGCCCTGGTCCAGGTGCAGGTTCCCGCCGGCTCCACCTTCGCGCGGCTGGGCATCCAGGCGCAGTCGAACGACGTCGACTGGGACATGGTGGTGTACGCACCCAACGGTTCGGGCGGCTTGACGGCAACCCAGGTGGCAACGGCCTCGGCGAGCGAATTCCTTGACCTGGAATCGCCCCGGCCGGGCACCTATTACGTGGTGGCCAACCTGTACGCCACCCCGGACAATGGGCCTGCCACTGCCTCGGTCCAGGCGGTGAGCTTTGCGGGCGACGCCGGCAACCTCACCGTCAACCCCAACCCGATCGTGGCACCCAACGGGACGGCCACCTCGGCCACCCTGAACTGGGCCGGCCTGGGTGATGGGCAATACCTTTCGCGGCTGAGCCTGGGCAGCAACGGCATCAAGACCTGGGTAAACGTGCAGGTGGGTTCCGGCTCTGCCCAGGCCCCGGCCGGCGCGCCCCAGATGGCCATTGCGCAGGCAGTACCCGGAGCATGACCATCACCTGAGCATGGGGGGAGGGTCCCGGACGATTTTCGTCCGGGACCCTTTTTCGTGCCCGGCGTCCGGCGGTCAGGTGGCGTTACCGCCCAGCAGGGGAGCCATGGCCTTCCACCGGGCGATCTCGCAGCCGTCCGTCCGGGTGAAGACCGAATGGACCGGGCGCCCATGGAACGTGCCGGAAACGACGGCAACCTGGGGTCCCCCGTACTGTTGGGTGCACAGCCTCGGTGGCCCGGGCCGGGGAAAGAAGATGTCTTCCCCGAATTCCTCCACGGCCGCCAGGGCGGCCTCGGGTGCCGGCAGGGTGGTTTCGGCCGCCAAAGTTCCGTCCTCCGCCACCAGCCGGAAAACGTACTCGGGGGCATCCGGGGCATCGCGGACGCTGATGGACAGGTCGATCACCTCGGCGCTCCCGCTGCGAGGGCGTCCAGGTCCAGGGCAAGCCTCTCCCGCAAGGCGGCAGCCTCGGCGGCAAAATTGCGCTGGTGCTCAACGTAGGAAGCCTTACCCTGCGGAGTTTCGATGGGAATGGCGGGATAGCCCCACTCGGCGAGGTCGTACGGGGAAGCCTGCATGTCCATGGCCCGGATGCGCCAGGAGAGTTCGAAGCAGTCCATGACCAGTTCGCTCGAAAGGGCCGGCAGCAGCTTGTACGCCCACTTGTAGAGGTCCATGTTGGCGTGCAGGCAGCCCGGCTGCTCCAGGTGGCGCTGCGATTCACGGCTGGGTGAAAACTCGTTGAGCGGAATGGCATCCGGGGTGTAGAACCGGAACGCGTCAAAGTGGGTGCACCGGATCTTGTTGTCCTCCACCACCTTGTCCGTACCTGCTGATCCCAGCCGCAGGTGCAGGTATTCGTGGCGGAGATCGAACTTGTCCTGCCGGTAGACCATGGCCCATTCATGCAGGCCGAAGCAGCCGAACTGTGCAGGCCGTGCCGCCGTGCCGCGAAGGATCACCCCCGCGAACGCCACTGCCTCCTTGCGGTCGGCAAGGAAGGCGGCCCGGTCAAAGGTGACTGCCATGCTCCCCGCAGCCAGCCCCAGCGAGGCAAGCTCGCCGTCGTCGAGCGTCCGGTAGTGCTTCCAGCCTTGCCGGGCGGCTGCCTGCCTGCCGGTGAGGACGGTCCCGGCCCCCGGGTGCCAGCGCTTCAGCTGGCCCGGCTTCTGGGTGTAATAGGTGAAAAGGAAATCTTCCACCGGATGCTTCTGCCCGGCCGACCGGCGGGCAAGATAAGGATCGGCGTAGCGGCTTACGCGCTGCAGGTGGGCTTCCTCCCGTGCCTGGGCGCTGTCCTCCGCCAGCAGGCTAAGAAGCTCCACCGGCGGCACCGAGCACATCCTTGGCAGCGTCCCACGCACTGATTTCACATCCGTTGGTCCGGGCGAAGGAGGATTCGACGGCGACGCCATCCACGGCCCCGGTCACAGTCGCTTTCTGCGGGCCGCCATACTGCTGGGTGCAGGTCCGGTTGCTTCCCGGCGCGGCCTGGGCCACGATGGCGGGGTTCGCTTTGAGGGCTGCGCAGGCAGCAGCAGGATCCGGGTGGCGGCTTTCCGCGGCGGGGGTTCCGGAGGAGCAGACCAAAATGTAGTCGAGCGCGGGTGCGCCCTCGGACGGCATCACGGTAATGGCGAGCTTGGCGTTGCCCTGCCCCGGCCCATTGCCGGGACGTGACGTTGCGGGCGCGGGGGCCGCGGCCGAAGTTTCAGTATCGGGAGAGGGCCCTGCGGGTGAACTGCCGGACGCGGAGGGCCCGTCGTTGGACGAACCGCCGCAACCGGAGAGCAGCCCGGCACCCATGGCCAGGACCGCTGCGGCCAATCGTAGGTTACGCATCAGGCCACCTCCCCTTCGTCATGCCATTCTAGTCGTCGGTTTTGCCGGAAAACCCCGGGCCGGCGGCCGGGCCGCTTGATGGATGGCCGGTCAGCGCGTGCCCTCCGACGTGGCGGCGATGAGTCCCATCATGGAGGCGTGCAGTTCGGTCACCTGTTCCCGGGTGAGGCCCAGCCGTTCCATCATGGTTCCCGGAACCTGAAGTGCTTGTTCCCGGAGCGCTCTTCCTTCTCGCGTCAGGGCCACCGCCAGGGCGCGTTCGTTGCCCTCAGCGCGTGCCCGGGTAATCAACCCTGCCGCCTCGAGCCTGCGCAGGAGTGGAGAGATGGTTGCCGGTTCCTGGGCCAAAGCCGCACTGATGTTCCTTAAAGTACGCGGGCTGGTCTCCCACAGGCACAGCATCACCAGGTACTGCGGGTGTGTGAGGTTGAGTTTTTCCAACACCGGCTTGTAGGCGCCCACGACGCTTCGGGCAGCCACCGTCAGCGCAAAGCACAGCTGGTGTTCCAGCAAGAGGTCTTCATCCGCGGCATCGACGGGAGATGTGGGGGTCATGGCTTCCTTACATTGTTAGTGCACGAATTATTAGTGTACATTGACGGTAAGCAAGCAGTGAGTGGAAGGAACGCGTTCATGGCCAGGGACAGGTCCGGGGACAAAGGCAACGCCTCCCAGCGCTTTATGCGCGCCACGGGAAAACTCAGGGCTGTCTTCGGCCCGGCCAACCGCTCTGCGCTGGCCCACGATATGACCGAGGAAAACCGCCGGCTGCTGGTCCAGCGCCAGGCGGAAACCCAGCAGTGGGAGACCATTACCAGGCCGGATGGCAGCACCTATGTTGTGCCCAGGAACCCTGAGGACCGTTCCTTGCGGTAGCCCTTTCGCGCCGCCGTCACAGGCGCCTTTTTCCGGCCCCGGGACTAGAATAAGGGCACTGTTTCCGCTAGGAGGCAGCGGCACTTTCGCCCGAGGTTCGGGAAGGGGGTGGAAAACAGTGGCACATGTCCTCAGCGGTTTCATGGGCCTGACCGAGAGGCTCCGCTTCTTCTTCGGCCCTGCCACCCGGCTGGATCCCGACACGCCCGTGGTGCACAAACACGACGAATTTGAGCAGGCCTCCGAAGAGGATCTTTCGCACTTCGTGGTGGAAACCGATTCAACAGGCCACCACTACGCCGTGCGCCGGGAAGACCTGGACCGATAGACCGGATACCGGAAAAGCCGGGCAGCCGTCACCAAAGTAACGGCTGCCCGGCTTTTCCGTGCATGCTCAGCGGCCGGTGCCGCCGTAAACCGTCGCTTCGCTTTCGCTGTCCAGGCCGAACGCCTGGTGGATCACGCGCACGGCCTCGTCCAGCAGGTCAGCGTGGGTTACCACCGAGATGCGGATTTCAGAGGTGGAGATCATGTTGATGTTGATGCCGGCATCGGACAGGGCCTTAAAGAACGTGGCCGAAACGCCGGGGTGTGACCGCATGCCGGCGCCGATCAGGGAGAGCTTGCCGATCTGCTCGTTGTATTCAATGGCCTCGAAGCCGATCTGGTCCTGCGCTGCGTGGAGGGCGGCCAGGGCATCGGCGCCCTCGACGATCGGCAGGGTGAAGGAGATGTCCGTCTTGCCCGTGCCGTGGGTGGAAACGTTCTGGACGATCATGTCGATGTTCGAGTGGGCGTCGGCGATGACCTGGAAGATCGCAGCGGCCTTGCCCGGAATGTCGGGAACGCCGACCACGGTGACCTTCGCTTCGGAACGGTCGTGCGCAACGCCGGAGATGATTGGCTGCTCCAAGGCAACTCCCTCTTGAGTGGTGATCTTGTCGTCGGCGCCGGGAATGACCCAGGTGCCTTCATGCTGGCTGAATGAGGAACGGACGTGCAGCGGCACACCGAACCGGCGGGCATATTCCACGCAGCGAAGGTGCAGGATTTTCGCGCCCGAGGCGGCGAGTTCCAGCATCTCCTCGCTGGATATGGTGTCGATCTTCTGGGCTGAGGGGACAACGCGCGGATCGGCCGTGTAGATGCCGTCGACGTCGGTGTAGATTTCGCACACATCCGCTTCGAGCGCCGCGGCAAGTGCCACAGCCGTTGTGTCCGAGCCGCCACGGCCCAAGGTGGTGATTTCGTTGGTGGCCCGGCTCATGCCCTGGAAACCGGCAACGATGGCGATGTTGCCCTTGTCCAGCGCAGTCCGGATGCGGTGCGGGTCGACGTCGATAATCCGGGCTTTGCCGTGAATGCCATCGGTAATCATGCCGGCCTGGGACCCGGTGAAGGACTGTGCGGACGCGCCGAGCTTGTTGATGGCCATGGCCAGCAGCGCCATGGAAATGCGCTCGCCGGCGGACAGGAGCATGTCCATTTCGCGGGCGGGAGCGGAATCTGTCACCTGCGCGGCGAGGTCCAGGAGTTCGTCCGTCGTGTCGCCCATTGCCGAGACGACAACCACCACCTCGTTGCCGGCATCCTGGGCATCGACCACGCGCTTGGCCACGCGCTTGATACCCTCGGCGTCCGCCACGGAGGAGCCGCCGAATTTCTGCACGATGAGCTGTTTGGTCACCGCGCCGGCGGCGGGCGCCACCTGCGGCTGGGTTGCGTTGTGCAGTTCGGTAGTGGGCGTACTCATGCGCGTACCTTCATCGGATCAGTTGGAGTTTTGGAGGCCATGAAGCCTGGCGGCGCGACTTCCTCCGACAGTTTATCGCCGTGCCCGGAGGGACGTTGAATTATGACCACATACCGGCCCACGACGGGACTGGCGTGCAGGCGGCAGCCCGGCCGGACAACGCCTGGACAGGCTGGCTGTCGTCCGACTGCAGGAAAATCCGGCCGGGCCCGGTATTGCGGCCGGCGGGCAGCCCCTCAGGCCAGGGCGTTTCGACGGCCTTCGAAGGCGCGGCCCAAAGTGACTTCGTCCGCGTATTCGAGATCGCCTCCCACCGGCAGGCCGGACGCCAGCCGGGTGACCGTGATACCGATCGTCTTAAGCATGCGGGCAAGGTAGGTCGCCGTCGCCTCGCCCTCCAGGTTGGGGTCTGTGGCGATGATGACTTCCTGGATGGCGCCGTCGTTCAGCCGCGTGAGCAGTTCGCGGATGCGAAGTTGCTCCGGCCCGACGCCGGCAATGGGATTGATCGCACCGCCAAGTACGTGGTACCTGCCACGAAAGGACCGGGTACGTTCCACGGCAAGGACGTCCTTGGACTCCTCCACCACGCAGATCACGGCCGGGTCCCTGCGCGGATCCCTGCAAATATTGCAGAGTTCCTGTTCGGTGACGTTGCCGCAGACAGTGCAGAACTTGACCTTGTCCTTGACCGTGGTGATGGCCTCGACCAGCCGTTTCATGTCCTGGGGATCAGCTTCGAGGATGTGGAACGCCAGCCGTTGCGCCGACTTGGGTCCCACCCCTGGAAGGCGTCCGAGCTCGTCAATCAGCTCCTGGACAGCACCTTCGTACACAATTCCCTCTTTAGTTCGATGTGGATGGGGGGCAGGTCACCAGGTGCGGACCAACGGTTTGTGGCGTTGTGGCCGGTCAGTACCGGGGCGCTAGGGGACTGCCGTCGTTGGACCGTTCCTCGATCAGCTTTCCGCCCAGAATACGCTCCACCGCCGCGCGTCCGAAGACGCCGGACTCCTCGATGGTTTCGTCGTCGGCGCTCGGGATGTCCTGGACGTACGCGCTGGGGGCCGTTGCGGCCCTGGCGGGCGCTTTGGCACGGCCGGCCTCGGCTTCCGGGCTGTTGGACAGCCGCTGGTAGAGGCTTTGCCGCGTTTCAGGCCGTCCTGCGGCGGGCGCTGCCGCCGGAGCCTGTGGCCGCGACGGGGCAGACGTGGCGGGCCCGGCTGATGCCATGGCAAGTTCAGGTTCCGGAGCACGCATGGCCTGGGCCGGCTTGTACGTTTCCCGGACGGAGTCCGCACGACTGTTGTGGTTCACCGCTCCCACACCCCGGTCGGCCTCGGCCGTGGCCCTGGTTGCGGAGGACGGGATAGCGGGCGGCACCTGTGCGGTGGCCGGTTCGTAATGCGGGGTCGGGGCAGGGGCCGGGGGCGCCGGTTCGTCCACGGAAGCACTGACAGGCGGCGCGCCCACGTTGCTCTTGTCCCCAACCACCCAGACACCGGGGGCCTGTTCGACGGCCCGGGCCCATGGGTCGTGGGCGGCTACCGCAGGCGGGGCCTCTCCGTTACCGGTATTGGCGGAAGGGGCGGTAGCGGGTCCCGCCTTAGGCGCGGCTTCTGTGCGGTTGCTGCCGCCGGGCCGGTCCGTGCCGGCGGTGGAGGCAGGCGTTGCGGTGGTGCCGGAAGCAGGGGCCGAAGGTTCCCAGTCCATGGGGGGCTCTTCATCCAGCGGCGGAGCGTCCTCGTCCCGGGGCGGGCCCCAGTCGTCGTCCGAATAGGAGTAGTCTCCGGCGGCGGAGGGGTAGGGGGACTGCGACACTGCGGGGCCGGATCCCTTGCCCGGGCCTCCGGTGCCTTCAGATGCCGGCTGGACAGACTCCCGGCGCTGGTTGTCCCCAGCGGACGGAGCGGCTGCGGCGGATGCCGGCGACGACGCAGCCTGGGCTGGCACGGAGGCAGGTGCAGTCACAGGGGTTACGGCCGGTGCCGGCGATGCGGCAGGCGCAGGTACTGGTGCTGCAGCCGGCGTGGCTGCGGCAGCATTGTCCGCCGTGGCAGCCGATGATGTGGCGGAGGCCGGGGCAAGTCCCCAGGCAACGTCAGCTGACGTGGCCGGAACCACCGGGCTGGCCGGAACTTTTGGGTTTGGCTCAGAGCTCGCCTGGCTGGCGCCGCCGGCAACCGCGTTGATCTGCAGGTCCATTCCAACCGTCTTGTGGATGGCCTGGCGCAAATTGTCGGAGTGGTCCGCCCGGCCGAAGGCTCCGGCGAGTCCGGGCGTGGTGAAGGAGAGGGTCAGGACGCTGCCGTCGAAGGCGCTGACCTGTGCATTCGGTTCCACCAGGGCCCAGGTGCTGCGCTTGATCTTCGAAAGGGTCTGCAGGACATCAGGCCAGGCCCTGCGGAGGACTTCAACGTCACCCATTGCCGGGGGAGCTGCCGGGGCGGACCGTGCAGGTTGCTCCTGTGGCGCCGGAGGCGTTGCCTCGGGGGCTGCTGCCGCAGCGGGCGCCTGGGGTTGGCGGCCGCGGGCCGGCTCCTCCACAGGCCAGTCGCTGGTGCTTACGCGTGGGGGAGTGAGGGGGTTGCGGGCATCCTGAGCGGGCGCGCCATGGCTGGTCCCGGAAGCGGGACCTGCAGGGGATGCCGGTCCCGCGGAAGGAGCAGGCGCCGCAGGGGTGGCCGATGCGGCCTGGGCGGGAGCGGCCTGTTCGGTTTCCTGCGGGCGGACGGCGGGCGCCGGCGAAGCATTCGATGGCTGGTCCGCCGCATCCCGGCCGGGGTGGGGAACGGGCCGGGCAGCTTCTTCGGCAGGGTGTTGGCTGGGTGAGGCCGGGCCGGCGGGCACCTGCGGCTGGGCCGTTGCGGCAGCGCCGACGTCGTTCCCGGCGTAGTTGAGCCGCCGCTCCACCCGGTCGATCCGTGCGGCCATGCCGCGTTCGTTCTGCTCGGAGCTGGGCAGGAGGATCCGGGCGCACAGGAGTTCAAGGTGCAGCCGCGGCGACGTGGCTCCTGTCATCTCGGTCAGGGCCGTGTTGGTAACGTCCGCAGCCCGCGACAGCTCTGCGGCGCCAAGGTTGTGCGCCTGGTTCTGAAGCCGTGCGATCTGGTCCGCCGGCATGCCCCGCAGGATGGCGTGCGCGCTTTCCGGCATGGCCTGGACGATGATGAGGTCGCGGAAGCGTTCCAGCAGGTCTTCCACGAACCGCCGGGGATCATGGCCCGTTTGGATGACCCGGTCTACGGCCCGGAAGACCGTTGCGGCGTCAGATGCGGCCACGGCCTCCACGACGTCGTCCAGCAGTGAGGCGTGGGTGTAGCCGAGGAGTGCGACGGCGAGCTCGTAGTCCAGCCCGTTGGGTCCGGCGCCTGCCATGAGCTGGTCCAGGACGGACAGGGAGTCGCGGACGGATCCGCCGCCGGCCCGGATGACCAGGGACAGCACGCCGGGAGCCACCGGAACATTCTCCTGGCGGCACAGCAGCTCAAGGTAGGCCATCAGCGGCTCGGGCGGTACCAGCCGGAACGGGTAGTGGTGGGTCCGGGAGCGGATGGTGCCGATGACCTTGTCCGGCTCCGTGGTGGCAAAGATGAACTTGATGTGTTCCGGCGGCTCTTCGACGATCTTCAGGAGGGCGTTGAACCCGGCCGAGGTGACCATGTGGGCTTCGTCGATGATGAAGATCTTGTAGCGGTCCCGGACCGGGGCGTAGGTGGCGCGCTCACGGAGGTCCCGGGCATCGTCCACGCCGCCATGGCTCGCGGCGTCGATCTCGATGACGTCGAGGGAACCCGAGCCGCCACGGGCCAGTTCCACACAGCTGGGGCAGGTTCCGCACGGGGTGTCAGTGGGGCCTTGGGCACAGTTGAGGCAGCGCGCCAGGATGCGGGCGGAGGTGGTTTTGCCGCAGCCCCTGGGACCGGAGAAAAGGTAGGCGTGGTTGACACGGTTCTTGCGCAAAGCCGTCATCAACGGTTCGGTGACATGCTCCTGCCCGATAACGTCAGCGAACGAGTCGGGACGGTATCTGCGGTACAGGGCGGTGGTAACTGTCACAGAGAAAACCCTACCAATCCGGGCTGACATCCTGCCGCCCTGTGGGGGAATAGTAAAGACCCCCCATGCACCCGCCAGAGCCCATTTACCCTTGCTACCTTCCGGTCCTGGGGGAGTTCAACAGGATGACGCCACATGAGGGGCCGTCAAACACTTTACCTGAACATGGGGCGCGACTCGAATCGGCCGGCTGCCGCGGTGACGGAGGTGGCGCGAGGCAGGAAACGCCGGTCACGTCGCGGATTTCCATTGCTTATCCCCGGGGCAGCCACGATCATTTGTATATACACCGATTGGGGCAATCTCAAGATTGTGAGCTGCGTGGCCTGGTTGAACGAACCGGACCCGGCAGCTCAACGGTGCAGCAACAGGGAATGGGCGCATTGGGGGCGTCCATTGCCGGGTCAGGGACGGAGCCTGGCGGGACCTGAAGGTCTTGCCGGGCGCGTTCGAAAACGGGCCCTGCGCGGGCCAATTGGGCGATGCGGAAAAGTTCAGGTAATCTGGTACCTGCTTTTGATTCAGAAGCAGTTGGAGAATTCGCCTAGCGGCCTATGGCGCACGCCTGGAACGCGTGTTGGGTTAACGCCCTCGGGGGTTCAAATCCCCCATTCTCCGCCGGTTGGAACCCGGCCCCGGCAGCTGCCGGGGCCGGGTTCTTTCGTTTAACCATCCAGGCCTTCCCAACGGGACGGCGGGCAGTTTCTCAGGCCAGGTCAGCGGCGGGTTCGCCCAGGCGCCGCAGCCGTTCCCGGGCTGCTGCTTCGCTGGGACCCTTGCGCCTGCGGATGCCGCCCAGGGCGAGATGTACGACGCCGAGCACCAGCTTTGTGGCCAGCCGCACCGGAAGCGGGAAAGGGCCTAGCCGTGGAACGGAGAGGCCCAGCATCCGGCGGTACCGGGGCTCCAGGCTGTAAACGGCGGCCGCGAACAATATGCGGTAACCCGGCCTCAGCAGTGGATGCAGGGGTGCGTTGCGGATGAACTCCACCGTTTCCCTGACCCTGCCGTCAGCCCGCAGTTCGCCCTGCTCGTACCAGGCGTCCAGCTGGCTCCGCATCTCTGCCCGGGTGACTGGCGGGTCCTCCACGCCCATGAGCCGCCCGGCCTGGGCCCACTCGCGGACATAGGCATCTTCTCCGCCGGGGATCGGTCCGCCCCAGATCCGGTGGGCGGCCAGGAATCCGTCAGTGAAGGCGATGTGGATCCAGGCCGCCAGCCCGGGATCGTTGGCGCTGTAGGCGCGTTCGGTGCCGGCATTGTCCTGGTAGCTGCCTTGCACCGGTTCATGGAGCCGGCGCACGCGCCGTGAGGCCTCCTCCGCGGCGGCAGTGGAACCGTAGGTCACCGTGAAAATCCAACGGATGGTATTGGCCAGCCGTCGGAGGGGATCCTCGCGGAAGTTGGAGTGTTCATGCACGCCCGCCAGTGCACCGGGATGCAGCGACTGCATCAGCAGTGTCCGGATTCCGCCCACGATCGGGGACATGGAGCCGTGGACCGCCCACACCGCCGACCCTGGCAGGTGGTAGCCGGCATCGTCGCCCTCCGCGAGCCGCAGCGACCACTCCGGTGGTGCATCGGCGTTCCCGGAGAAAGTCTTCTTGATTTCGTCCCGCCAGGTACGAACGAAATTGCGCATGAGCCATTCTTGCCCATTTCGGCCTGTGCGTCAGTCGGCGGCTTGGCCGGCTGGCGCGTCCCTGCACCCAACGCCCACAAAAAACCCGCATTGTGCTGCTCCAGGGTTCCCCGGCGGGCGGACCTGTGGTCCCATGGGACGTACCGTCGAGACAACGCGCGGCAACCCCCGTCCTGGAGTCAATCAATGGGCAATTATTGGGTGCCCGGTAACGGCAAACCGGCCCAGCGGACATTTCCCCACCTGGTCCGTGCCGTGGCCGCCGCCGGTATGGTCGCGGCTGCCGCTTGTGCAGTCAATCTTTCCGGCGGCCCCGCAGGACCCGTCCGGTTGGCAGGGGCGCTCGACCGGGCCCGGACTGCCGTTGACGTGGCGTCGGCCGGGACGGTCGCGGGTACGGACACCCGGGGGGTGGATGGCAGTACCGGGCCGCCGGCCTCGGACCAGGTTGGTGCCGGTTCCCTTCCGCCGGCCGTCGCCTCGGATCCCAATGTCACTTTGGCCTTCCCGCATGCAGCGCTGGGCGGTTTCCAGGATTCGTCGGCGGGAGTAGTGGTAAGCCCGGCCGGTGTAGGCCGGCCGCCGGCAGGCTTCCTGATGGCGCCGCTCCAGGTGCTCGACCCGAGCTCGCCCTTCGGTTTCCGGGTGAGTCCCCTCAGCGGGACTTCGGGAGACTTCCACCTTGGCCAGGACTTCGCGGCCGCTTGCGGAACCCCCGTCTATGCGGCCGACACCGGGGTGGTCCGGGCGGCCGGATGGCATCCTTGGGGCGGAGGCAACCGGGTGGAGATCGACCACGGTGACGGCCTTATCACCACGTACAACCACCTTGAGTCGATTGGCGTCCATACCGGCGACCGGGTCCAGGTGGGCCAGGTTATCGCCCGGGTGGGAACCACGGGCTGGTCAACGGGCTGCCATCTGCACTTTGAGACCATCCAGAACGGCCGCTACACCAATCCCTTGAATTGGAGCTTCCTCCAGCTGCGCGCCGTGGGCCAATCACTCCCGGCCGGCATGGTTTCCTACGGCCCCGGGCCTGGCTTGTCCGACGGGAGGGTCAGCTGGACCATCCCGCTCCAGGTGGACAGGGGATCGTCCCCGGCCGCCGGGCTGGAGGCTTCGCCTGGTCCGGCGCCGCTGCTGCCTGGCCCGGCCCCGTCCGGTACCTTCTTTCCAATGTCCAACGGGCAGTTGACGACGCCGGCCCCAACGGCGTCTGCCCAGCCTTCGCCCAGTGCCCCGCCGCCGTCGTCCGATCCGACAGCCGGCAACCCGACGGCGTCGCCGTCCCCGTCTCCCAGTGAGCCGACACCAACGCCCACGCCCACGGATCCGAGCCCGACGCTGACGCCCACGCCCACGGATCCGAGCCCGACGCCGACACCCGCGCCTCCGGACCCGAGCCCGACGCCGACTGAACCGACGCCGCCGCCCGAACTTGCCGCGACGCCGACGCCGATGCCGAGTGAGCCGACCCCGACGCCGACGGCCACGGAGCCGACGCCTGCACCCGCACCCGCACCGGTGGAGCCGGCTCCTGCCCCGACGGCGCCTGCGACGACGGTGGCGCCCGCACCTGCCCCGACGGCGCCTGAGACGACGGTGGCGCCGGCACCCGCCCCGACAACGCTCGAGCCCACACCCGGTCCAACAACGCTGGAGCCCACGCCTGTCCCGACGACGTCCTAGACGGGAAAATTCTTCAACGTCGGACCCGTACACCGTGCCGACGGCAACGAATTGCCCTTATGAGCTTCCTTTCGCAAACACAGCGCCCGGCGCCCCTGTACCCGATCCCGTTGCTCCTCAACGACGGAACCAGGACGAACTTCGGCCAGTTCAAGGGCAAGGTGGTGCTGGTGGTCAATGTCGCCTCCAACTGCGGCTTCACGCCCCAGTACGCCGGTCTCGAGGCACTCTACGGAAAATTCCGCGACCGCGGCTTCGAGATCCTCGGTGTCCCGTGCAACCAGTTCGCCGGCCAGGAGCCCGGCACCGACAGCGAAATCGCGGAATTCTGCGAGCGCAACTTCGGCGTGACGTTCCCGCTGACAGCCAAGGCGGACGTCCGGGGCCGGAACCAGCACCTGCTGTATTCCGAGCTGACCAAGTTCCGCACCGGTTTGCTGCCGGGAGCGGTGAAGTGGAATTTCGAAAAATTCCTGGTGGGCCGTGACGGGACAGTGGCGGCCAGGTTCGGCCCCACCGTGGAGCCGGACGCGCCCAAGGTCATCGAAGCGATCGAGGAAGCGCTGGGCTGATCCGCCGGGCAGGCCGAATTAAGTCTGCAGAAGCGCAGTTCTTTTGATTTTTTCCACATCAGCTACGGCGATTCACCCCAAGTTTGCCAAATGTCTGATTGGATAAATATTACTGAAGGGTACAAGGGAAGAACGGCTTCCCACCGACCATAGAGGTAGCAATGGAGCACATCGAGGCCGAACATCCCCGGCCACGCCACTTCCTACTCCACTTGAGCGATCCCCACCTGTTGGGAGGTCCAGAACCCCTCTACGGAACAGTCGACAGCGAAGCACGCCTCATCCAGCTTTTCGAGGAAGTCAAGGCGTCCGGTGCACGGCCGGAGGCTGTGATTTTCACGGGCGACCTCGCAGACAAGGGTGATCCCGAAGCCTATGTGAAACTGCGGGCCATCGTTGACCCTGCATGCGAGGAACTTGGCGCCAAGGTGATCTGGGCCATGGGTAACCATGACGACCGTGCGAACTTCCGCCGGGGCCTGCTGGACCAGCCAGGCACCGATGAGCCGGTGGACCACAGCTACTTCATCAACGGGTTGAGAGTCATTACCTTGGACACCACCGTCCCTGGATTCCACCACGGCGAGCTGAGCACAGCACAGCTGGAGTGGCTGGCGCAGCAACTCGAAACGCCGGCCCCGGACGGCACCATCCTTGCACTCCACCACCCGCCGGTCCCGTCGGTACTCGATCTTTCGGTGCTGGTGGAGCTGCGCGACCAAGCCTCCCTGGCGGCGGTGGTCCGCAACTCTGACGTCCGCACCATCCTGGCCGGCCACCTGCACTACTCCACCACGGCCAGCTTCGCCGGTGTTCCGGTCTCGGTCGCGTCAGCATCCTGCTATACGCAGGACCTCAACGTTCCGGTGGGAGGCACCCGCGGGCAGGACGGCGGACAGGCCTTCAACCTGGTGCACGTATACGAGCACACAATCGTGCACTCGGTGGTCCCGATGGGCCGCGCGGCCACCGTGGGTGAATACGTCTCGCCCGAGGAAACCGCCCGGCGCCTGGCAGCTGCCGGAGTCCGGATTCCGGAAACTGCCAAGCAGCGCCGCAGCACCAAACAGGGCGTGGCCAGCAGCAAATAGGCGCGCCGGGTTCCGGAGCCGGCCGCCGGTAAGTCCGGGCACCCGTGCCCGGACTTACTTTTCCCAGGGAGCCTTGATGGGGAAGTACTTTTCCAGGAAGTCGGTCACGGCTTCTGCGCGTTCGTCGGCACTGACTTCGGGGAAACTGCCGTCGTTCAGGCAGAAGAAGTCCATGTTCCGCTTGGCGAGCAGCTTGGGCAGGTAGTTGATCCCGGCCCGCATGGTGGTGTCCACGTAGCGCACCTTCGCGGCCGTCTGCGTGACCGCTCGGCCTGTCAGCAGGGCGTAGTAGTGGTAGAACGAGTTCGTGACGGAGATGTTGTCCGCTGCCCGGAACCTGCTGGCCGCCGTCTTCCGGAATTCTTCCGGGAATTCTTCCTCCATCTGGGCCACGAGGCTGCGCCGCAGCGGAGCTGCAGTGTGTTCCAGGTGCCGGGTGGTGATCCGCCCGAACCGGTTCCAGAGAAGCTTGCGGTTGACCCGGGCGGCGTTCTCAAACCCGCTGCGCTCGGCAGCGTTCTCGCCCAGGCCGATCCTGGTTTCTGCCTCAATGAACTTGGTGATGCCGCCGGGTGTGAAGAACATGTCCGGGCCTACGGGCCGGCCAAAGAACATGTCGTCATTGGAGTAGAGGAAGTGTTCGGACAACCCTTCGATGTGGTGCAGTTGGCACTCGACCGCCTGGGAATTGTGCGTGGGCAGCACCGAGGGATCTGCAAAGAACTCTTCGCTGCGGACGATCGTGACGGACGGGTGCTCTGCCAGCCAGGCCGGAGCGGGGGAGTCCGTGGCGATGAAGATGCGGCGGATCCACGGGGCGAACATGTACACGGAGCGCAGCGCGTACTTGAGTTCGTTGATCTGCCGGAATCGGGCCTCGTGGTCGTCGCCCTCGCCCAGGACCACGCCCTGCTGCTGCGCGCGGCGGGCCGCGATGTACTCCGGAGAACTTCCGTCCACCCAGGAAAAGACCAGGTCGATGTCGAAGCTGATGTCGCTGGCGTGGTCGGCGAACATGTTCTCGATGGTGGGCCAGGTGTGGCCGTAGCGTTCCACCGTGCCGCGGACGGCGTCCTGCCGCAGCATGGTCCTGCGGGTCAGGGAGTTCTCGATGGGGAGGATCAGTTCTTCGCCTTCAAAGGACCACAGCTCGATCTGGACGCCGGCGGAGGCGCCGAACTCGAAACCGCCCACCGGCTCCACCCGCGGCCGGTACAGCCGGAAGATCCGTGCCTGCCGGTTGGAGGACAGCTCGCCGTCGGCCACCAGGACGGAGGTCTTCTTCTTGGCGTCCACGGTCATGGAGTAGAAGGGCTCGTCCCGGCATGCCTCCACCAGGGCGGCGCGGAGTTTCATCCGGCTCTTCCAGTCCAGTGCCACCACGGGGCGGTCGTTGTTGCCGCGGACCAGGAGGTACGCCAGGCCTGCGTTTGCCAGGACATTCCGCAGGAACAGCAGGTCTTCCACCATGGCCTGGTAAGGGGTCCTGGTGTCGTTGATCAGGGCGTAGCGGCCCTTGTGCCGGATGACATCGGGGCGGTGCCTGAGCCGCTGTTCCGCCGCCGCCGACGTGATCTCGGCGTGAAATTGTTCCTCCACGGACGCCTGGCCGCCGTAGTAGACCTCGTCCTGGACCGGTGCTTCTGTAATGGTTGTCTCCGTGGTGGTCGAAGTAAGCTTTCTTACCTGCATGATAGTCCTGCCGTGGTAACAGCAGGTTTCGGACTGCGGCGGCAGGGATTTAGGCGCCCAGCGCCTCCCGCCAGGCGCGCAGGAAAGCACCGCCGGCGTCGTCGTGGATCACTGTGCTGTCCAGTCCCAGGTCCGCTGCCGTGAGGACCGGGTAGGGTTTGCCGGGCACGCCGTCCGCGGGCCGGACGTCAACGTGCTTGACCGGGTGGTCGTTGTGGTGCAGCCAGTCGGCCATCGCGTAGTCGGTCCGGGAATCGCCCACCGTCCGCCAGGCCTGCGGCGTGATCCCCTGGGCGGCCAGCAGTTCCACCGCGCGGCTGGCGCCGAGGTCCTTGCCCAGCCGCACGGACTCGGATCCACCCGGTAGTCCACGGCGTCGTCGGAATTGGGCGCATGGTGGTCCAGCCGGACAACGCCCAGGCCGTGCCTGCCCATGAGCTCCATGGCGTCCGCGTCGAACAGTTTTTGCTCGGCCAGGTACTCGGCGCTGGGCACGTCGATGTGCTGCTCCACCGAGACCATGGCGCGTTTGGTTTCGTCAAAGAACATGTGGGCGGCGTAATCCTCCGCCACCAGGCGCCGGATGTCGTCGCCGTACGCTGCAGGGACAGCCAGTTCCCGGTCCACGTGGATGGGGCCCGCCCCGGCGTTTGTGTAGCTGAACCAGACGGCGCCCTTCTCGCACACGGCGTGGATGACCGTTCCCGCCGGGATTCCGGCGGCGATCATCGGTTCCATGACCTGTTCGCGGATGAACGCGTCCGAGCGGCCGGTGTTGAAGATGACGGGGATTCCGGCCGCCGCGAGTGCCACCAGGTCAAGGATGATGTCCGGCTTCACGTCGCGGGTCACCGGGCTTGCCACCGGTCCGTCCACATCCAGCAGCAGCGCCAGCGGCGGCGTGGATGGCAGGCGGGTTCCGGACACGGGCATGGCGGGGGAGTCGGATGCGGTCATGGCTCCATTCTGTCAGCAGGAACCGGCCCGCTGCCGTGGAATGGTGCGATGTGACGGATGGTCACTGTTTGGCTACAACCTGGCGCCGGTCCGCCCTGATGCTTTCGCTGGGGCGGCGCGGTGCCTACTGTTGCATGGTGATATTCAAAGCTGTGGGCGAGGGCCGCCCTTACCCCGACCATGGTTACAGCACCCCTAAACAGTGGGCGTCGCTGCCGCCGCGGCCGGTCCGGCTGGACGAACTGGTGACCACCAAGCGCACGCTGGACCTGGAGGCCTTGCTGGCCGAAGATTCCACGTTCTTCGGTGACCTGTTCCCGCACGTGGTGCAATACCAGGGAACCCTTTACCTGGAGGACGGCCTGCACCGCGCGGTCCGTACGGCACTGCACCAGCGCACGGCGATCCACGCCCGGGTCCTGGTGCTTGATGGCTAGCCGCGCGCCGAAGGACCCCAGCGTCCTGCACGGCCACCGGGTGGTGTCCGGAGCCGAGCTGCGGGCGGCGATGGAAGCGGCCAAGGACGCCGACGAAACGGCCCGGGTCCGCCGCCGCGTGCTCCACGGCGTGGTCCTGGTCCTGTTGGTTGGGCTGATCGCCGCGGCCATCATCGTTGCCCTCGCCATCATTAACGGGCGGCTGAAGGTTCCCACGGCCGAGCCCAGCCAGAAGCCGGTGTCTTCGTGCCCCACGGCGGTGTTCGACTACACGCCCAACGACAAGGTCAGCCTGAACGTCTATAACTCCACCACCCGGGCCGGCCTGGCCCGCTCCGTGGCGGATGAGTTCCTGGCGCGGAAGTTCGCGGTGGGCAATGTGTCGAACGTCAATGCCGGCTACCGGGGCGTTGCGGCGGTGGTCTCTGGAGCGGCCGGGCAGGCCGCCGCTTTCACGGTGCAGCGCAACGTTCCGGGGTCCGACTACTTCCAGGACAGCAGGACCGACGCCAGCGTGGACGTCATCCTGGCCCATGACTTCGCAGCGCTCGTCCCGGCCGATGTGGTGGACCAGACCCCGGGGACCCTGGGCTGCCCCCGGGAAAGCCGCCGCATTGCGGATGCCAACAAGCTTCCGGTAGTGCCGGCGCGCTGACCACGGCTTAGCCGGCCGCCGCTTAGCCGGCCGCCGCTTAGCCGGCCGCCGCTGGAAGGCCGGCCACGCGCAGGGGCCGGCCTTCGTCGTCGAACCTTGCTCCCGCACCCAGCTGGATGAACCGCACCGTCCGGGCCACGCGCGCTTCCAGTTCGGCAGGCTCGTCGCTGCCCCTGGCGGCACTGGAGGACAGCGTGCCCAGGATTAGCTGGGACTGCTGCCCCAGGTCCGCTACCGGCAGGTAGCCCTGCTCCATGCCGTCACGCAGGATGCCCTGCAGCAGGGTGCTGAGCTCGCTGACATGGTCTGAGAGTTTCGCAAAGGACGACGGCGACAGCACGGCGCCCATGGCCGGTCCGGGCGGGAGGTGGCGGCGGCTGAGGTCAACCACCTGGGCGCGGACGTACAGGGCCAGCCGTTCCACCGGGTTCTCCAGGCGGCCCAACGAGTCGCGCAGGTCCGAGAGGAACTTTTCCGTCTCCTCCAGCGCGTGGGAAATCAACAGTTCTTCGATGTCCGCGTAGTAGTTGTAGACGGCGGTCCGGCCCACCCCTGCGTGCCGGGCCACGTCCGTCATGGTCAACCCGGGAAGGCCGTGGGTGAAAAGGAGTTCGCCGAAGGCTGTGAGGATACGGCGCTGCGTGTCAGCGCGTTGTTCGGCGTTGCTGGCCGCTGAAATCCTGGGCATGCAGACACTTTACCGCGATGTGTCAGTAAACGGCGCTAGATTGCGCAGCCATCCGGACCGCAGGCCCCGGCCTCCGCGGAATCGACCAACACCAACGGGTTGGCTTCCTGCCACGCCTGGTTAAGCGCGCGCGTGAACGTTTCCGCCGGCTGGGCGCCGGACAGGCCGAACTTGCGGTCAATGACAAAGAAAGGGACACCACTGATGCCCAGGGACTGGCCTTCCTGGAAATCGGACCGCACCGCGTCCGAGTACTTGTCCGTGGTGAACAGTTCGTCCACCTCGTCCTCCGGCAAGCCAAGCTCCCGGCCCAGTCCTGCCAGGTATTCCCGGCTGCCAATGTCTTTGCCGTGCTCGAAATGGTCGCTGAGGAGGCGCTCCTTGGCGGCGTCCTGCTTGCCGTGGACGGCAGCGAGGTGGATCAGCCGGTGGGCCGTGAAACTGTTGGCCACCACCACCTTGTCGAAGCGGTAGTTGAGGCCCTCGTCCTTGGCCTGCTGTGCCACGTGCTCGAACATCTGCGAGACCTGCTGGGCCGGCATCCCCTTGCGGCTGCTCAGGTATTCCAGTTCGGTGCCATCGAAGTGCTCCGGCAGCCCAGGATCCAGCTGGTAGCTCCGCCACACCACATCAACATCATCATGGTGCGGGAAGGATGCCAGGGCGGCCTCAAAGCGGCGTTTGCCGATGAAGCACCACGGGCAGGCGACGTCGGACCAGATCTCAATCTTCATGGCCTGCATAACCGGCCGGCAGGGGCCGCCATTCCGGCACCTGCCATGAGATCCGCCACATTGGGTCTTGTGGCAGCGGCCGTCGTGGGCAATAGTCGGATCAGGTGGTCATGCAGCGGCCCTCGGAATCGAAGACTCATCGGGTGCAAGAGCGCATCCGGCGTAATTTTGCCCGGCCTGCTGGGGAGCCCGGCCTGTAACCTGGGAGGCCAGGAATGCGGATTGGACTTGTCTCAGGGCCGTGGATCCCGGTCCCGCCGGCAACCTACGGAGGCACGGAAAGGGTGGTGGACGCCCTTGCCCGGGGCTTCGCCGCCGCCGGGCACGAGGTCCTGCTCGCGGCACCGCTCGAGAGTACGTGCCCGGTTAGGCTCGTTCCGGGGATGCGGCCCGCCGAGTACGAAGGACTCGGCACCAGCATCAGCGAACTCAGCCATGTTGTCAGGGCTTACGAGGGACTGCAGGACGTCGACATCATCCACGACCACACCATGGCGGGGCCCCTCTACCTGCACCGGCCGGCCGGGGTCCCGGTGGCCACCACCATCCACGGGCCCATCCACGCCCAAGCGGCGGATATCTACCGCGCCGTTGCCCGGCGTGGTGCCGTGATCGCCATCTCCAAGGACCAGGCGTCGCACGCCCCCGCTGTTCCCGTCACCCGGATCATCCACCACGGGATGGACCTCTCCGCCGTCCCCGTGGGGACCGGCAGCGGCGGCTACCTGTGTTTCGTTGGCCGCTCGTGTCCGGACAAGGGACTCCTTGAGGCCATCACCATCGCCAGGCAGGTTGGAATGCACCTCAAAATTGCGGTCAAGATGCGCGAACCGGAGGAGGTCCGCTTTTTCCGGGAAGTCATTGAACCAATCCTGGGCCCCAACGAGGACTTCGTCGGGGAAGTGGACGATGCCGCCAAATACCGGTTGGTCGGCGGTGCAACGGCATTCCTGAACCCTATCCAGTGGTCCGAACCGTTCGGCCTGGTGATGATCGAGGCGCTCGCTACCGGCACACCGGTGATTGGGACGCTCATCGGAGCGGCTCCGGAAATTGTCGAGCACGGCCGGACGGGATTCCTGGGAAAAACCGAGGAACTGGCCGGCTTTGTGGCGGCCGCGGCCGGGCTGGACAGGGCTGTGTGCCGGCAAGCCGTGGAAGAGCGCTTCAGCGCCGCCCGGATGGTTGCCGACCACCTGGAGCTCTACGCCGAACTCATAGAAGGGAGGACGCCCTCAGGGGTTCCGCAGGTTCCCCGGGTGCACCAGAATTTACTGGGGGCCTGAATGCTTCCCGATCCAGGGGGCATCTGCCGGAGAAGGGAGCCTTTCCATGACCGCCTGGAACGAAGACAACGAGGCAGCAGTATCCGATTCGGGATCGGTCACGGTCTTGGAGGGATCGTCGTTCTGCATCTCCTCCGGCACGGGCGACATCAGTCCTGACGCCGGAACCAACGGAGCCTTCTTCCAGGACACGCGGATCATCTCGCGCTGGATGCTCAGGATCAACGGCGCATTGCGCGAACCATTGTCAGCCCAACGCCCGCAACCGTTCGAGGCCACGTTCGTGGGCCGAGCCAAATGGCCCGGCGGCAGGTTTGACAGCCCCCTGGTGGTCCGCCAGGTCCGCCACATCGGCCCGGGGCTGCAGGACGACATTTCCCTCGAAAACTATGCGGCCGAACCGGTGGAGTGCGAGATCGAGCTGCTCGTCGACGCCGACCAGGCAGACCTCTTCGAAGTAAAGGGCGGCCGTACCAGCGGCCTGGACGATACCACCCGGGCCATCACGGACGGGAGGCTGGTCATCGAAGCATCACGGCACGGCCAGCAACGAGGGACCGCCGTCGGCGCACGGGGGGCGGAGGTCAGCACGGACGGGCTGCGGTTCCATGTCACTGTTCCGGCACGGGGCAAATGGAGCACCAGCGTCATAGTGGTGCCCTTGGTCAACGGTGAGGCGCCGGAGGAACCCTTCAAGGAGGGGCGGCTTCCGCACCACCGGGAAGGGGTTCGCCGGCACCTGGACTGGGAGGAAGGCGTTCCGCGGATCAGCATCGAGGACTCCAGCTTCCAGAACGTGCTCAACCGGAGCCAGAGCGACCTTGGTGCCCTGCGCATCTTTGATGCCCACCATCCCAACCGGGCTGCGGTGGCGGCCGGGGCGCCCTGGTTCATGGCCCTGTTCGGCCGGGATTCGCTGCTGACCTCCTACATGAGCCTGATGGTCAACCCCAACCTCGCCTTGGGCACGCTCCAAACCTTGGCCGGGATCCAGGGTAAGAAAGTGGACGTGGATTCCGAAGAGGAACCTGGCCGCATCCCGCATGAGGTCCGGCTCGGCGTCACTGCCGGCCTGTCCCTGGGAGGGACGGCGTACTACGGCACCGCCGACGCCACCCCCCTTTTCGTCTCCACCCTGGGGGAGCTAAGCCGGTGGGGCCTTTCCCGGGACGCGATCCAGCCCCTGCTGCCACACGCCGACCGGGCGCTGGAATGGATCGAAAAATACGGCGACCGGGACGGCGACGGTTTCGTGGAATACCTCCGGCCCAACGACCACGGCCTGGTGAACCAAGGCTGGAAGGACTCCTGGGACGGGATCAATTTCGCCGACGGAACCATCGCCGAAGCCCCGATCGCCCTCTGTGAAGTCCAGGCGTATGTCTACTCCGCGTACCTTGGCAGGTCCCTGCTGGCCCACTGGAGCGGCGATTCCGCCCTCGAAAAGCACTGGGCAGACAAGGCAGCCGCCTTCAAAGAGGAGTTCAACAAGAAGTTCTGGCTGCCGGACAAGGGCTACTACGCGGTGGCGCTGGACAAGGACAAACGGCCCGTCGATGCGCTGACCTCGAACATCGGCCACTGCCTCTGGACGGGCGTCGTGGACGAAGACAAAGCCGTGTCCGTCATGGAGAACCTGATGTCCCCGCAGATGTTCACCGGCTGGGGCATCCGCACGCTGGCGTCCGACATGGGCGCCTACAATCCGGTCAGCTACCACAACGGCTCGGTGTGGCCCCACGACACGGCACTGGTGGCCACCGGGCTGATGCGCTACGGGTTCGTGGACGAGGCCAAGCGGGTGGCCTCCGGGATCCTCGACGCCGCCCGGCATTTCGACGGGCGGCTGCCGGAGCTGTTCTGCGGGTTCGACCGTGGCGAATACCCTGGCCCGGTTCCGTATCCCACCGCGTGCTCGCCGCAGGCCTGGGCCGCGGCGGCGCCCGTGCAACTGGCACGGATCCTGTTGCGGTTCGACCCCGTCTTCACCCGCGGGGTGGTGCACCTGGCACCGATCCTGCCGGAGACAGTGGGCACGTTCCGGGCCGAAAATGTCCTGCTGGACGGAAGCCGGGTGACCATCAAAGCCACCGGAACAACCGGCACCATTGAAGGCCTTCCGCCGGGACTGAAGCTGCTGGCCGAGCCCCGGCCGCCGCTGGCCTACCCGTTGGAAGCGGCGGCGGCGGGCCTTGGCGCCCGCAGGCTCCCCTAAGGGAGGGGGCGTTCCAGCACGAAGTCGTGTTCCACCGTGCTGCCCAGCCGGAAGGACTTGGTTCCCACCTTGCGGAAACCCGACTTCCCATAGAAGCGGATGGCCCGGGCGTTCTGGCTGTTGACGCCCAGCCAGGCGCCCGCCGCACCGGTTGCGGCGGCTGCCTCAAGGCTGGCGTGCATGAGCTCGGCGGCGGCGCCCAACCCGTGGTAGTCAGGGTGGACGTAGCACTTGCTGATCTCCACGGACGGGACCAGCGTCAGCGCGGAGGAAACGTCCGGGTCCGTGGCGGGCCGGTCCACCAGCAGGCTGTAGCCGGTGAGCGGGCCGTCGGCATCGATGACCAGGATGGTGATGTCCGGGTCAGCGAGGTAGCCCGTGAAGTGTGCTTCGCTGAGCGTGTTGGCCAGGTGCGCGGCGATGTCGGACGGTGACGACGACGGCGGGCAGGCAAGCGGAAAGGTGACGGCTGCCAGCTCGGCCAGCGGGCCGGCGTCGTCCGCTGTTGCCCTGCGGATGCTGTGGGTCATGGGCGCCTTCCGGCTCAGTCGGTGATGGTGCGGATGGGGGAGCCGGCCAGCCAGGCGGTGATGTCCTCCACGGCTCCGCCGTAGAACTGCCGGTAGCTTTCCTGCGTGACGTAGCCCAGGTGGGGCGAGAGTACCGTGTTGGGGGCGGCCTGGAGCGGGTGCCCGGCCGGCAGCGGTTCCTGGTCGAAGACGTCCAGGGCCGCGCCGCGGATCCAGCCCTCGGCCAGGGCCCTGAGGAGTGCGTCCTGGTCAACCAAGGGCCCCCGCGCCGTGTTCACGAGGATGCCTTCGGGGCCGAGCAGCCGCAGTTCTTCCTCGCCCACGATGTTTTCGGAGCGCGGGGAGAGCCGCAGGTGGAGGGTTGCGACATCGGCGAGGGTGAACAGTTCCGCCTTCGAGACCAGGCGCGCGCCGGCGTCGGCCGCGGCCTCCGCCGTCAGGTTCGGGCTCCACGCCACCACGTCCATCCCGAAGGCCCGGCCGTACGCCGCTACCCGGCGGCCGATCTTGCCCAGCCCCACGATGCCAAGGGTCTTCCCTGCCAGCTCGAAGCCCACCGTGGACTGCCAGCCGCCGGCGCGCAGCGAGTGGTCCTCGGCCGGCAGATGCCGTGCGATGGCCAGCAGCAAGGCCCAGGTCAGCTCCGGGGCGGCAGTGGGTGAGCCGGGCGTGCCGCACACGGTAACTCCGTGCTCGGCCGCCGCCGCGACGTCGATCGAGGCGTTGGCCATGCCGGTGGTCACCAGCAGCTGCAGGGCGGGAAGTTGCTCAAACACCTCACGCGGGAACGCGGTCCGCTCGCGCATGGCGATCACCATGGTGGTGCCTGCCAACGCCGAGACCAGGGCGTCGCGGGAGGCGAAGGGTTCCCGGTACGAGGTGATGGTGACGCCCGCAGCCTCCAGGGCCGCGAAGTCGGCGAAGCCGTGGGCCACGTCCTGGTAGTCATCAAGGATGGCAAGCCGGTGCGTCATGGGTGTCCTTTGCGGTGTCCAGTCGTCCACAGTCACGTTCATCGTATGGCAGGGCCGCGCAGGTGGTCGCCTGGAGTTCCGGGCTCGCGCGGCGTGATAGCAATGAGGGTGATGAATCAAAGCCCATTCCCCATGTTGTCCCTGTGAGCGCCGGCGTCCTTTCCCGCGTGCCCAAGAGCTGGATCCTGCTGGCCTGCATCGGCCTGCTGGCCCTGAACCTGCGGGGCCCCTTCGTGGCGGTCGCGCCCCTGGTGGACCTCATGCAGGCCGAATTGCACTTCTCGCCGGTCATGCTGGGGCTGCTGACGAGTATCCCGGTGCTCTGCTTCTCGCTTGCTGCTCCATTGGCCTCTCTGGCGGCGCGGAGGTTCGGGGCAGAGTTCGCCGTCACGCTGACCATCCTGGGTGTCCTTGCCGGCGTGGTGGTCCGTTCCGCGGGCGGCCCGGTGCTGGTGGTGGCCGGTACCGTGCTCATCGGGGTGGCCATCACGGTGGGAAACATTGCGGTGCCCCTGATCATCCGCCGCGATTTCGCACCGCGCCGGCAGGGGACCGCCATGGGGATCTACACGGCGGCATTGAACATCGGGTCCTTCCTGACCTCGGTGGCCATGGCCCCGCTGGCAGCGGTCACCGGGTGGCGGCTTGCGCTCGCCGCCGTCGCTGTCCTTGCGGTCGCCGCCATTGTGGTGTGGGTCCTGGCGGTGGGGCCGCGCACGGCATTCCTGGTGTCGGATCCGGATGAGGCCTCGGGTGGGGACGGGCAGCGGGCGACGGCGCGCAGTTCCGGCTGGACAACGTTCGGGCTGACCGCGGGCTTCGGCGGCCAAGCGTTCTCCTACTACGGCGTCACCGCCTGGCTGCCCAGCTACCTGCACGACGAACTGGGGATGAATGCCGCCCAGGCCGGTGCCGCGTCCTCGATCTTCCAGATCCTGGCGATCGTGGGCGGCCTTGGCGTTCCCTTTGCGGCCAAATACATGAGTACGACGGCGGTGGCGGTCACCTTGGGGACGTTGTGGCTTGCCGTCCCCGTAGGGCTCCTGGTCCTGCCGCAGCTGTGGTGGCTGTGGTCCACGTCCGGCGGCATCGCCCAGGGCGGCGGCATCACCCTGATCTTCATCGCCGTGATCAAGCTGGCGCGCGACCAAGCCTCCGCCGGCCGGATGTCCGCAACGGTCCAGGGCCTTGGCTATTGCCTCGCTGCCATTGCCCCTCCGCTGGTGGGCTTCGTCCACGACACGTCCGGCTCGTGGACGCCGGCCCTGCTGGTCATCCTGGCCTCCGTGCTGACCTTCTTCGCCAGCACCACCCTGTCCGTGCGGAAGGTGCCGAAGGGGCGCTAAGGCCGCGTCCGCCGTCGGACGTTCCGCCACCCCAACGCCCGCTCACTTGATGCACCAAACGGCGGAACGCCCGCTCACTTCTTGCATCAAACGGCGGAACGCCCGCTCACTTTCTTGGGGAAAGTGAGCGGGCGTTTCGGGTTTTCCTGCAACAAGTGAGCGGGGGTGTGAGGGGTGCTCCGTCGCCGGGCCGGCGCCCCGGATTTCGGGGGGCCTGTTGCGAAGGGCGTGCCGGCCCGGCAAACGGAAGTTGTGGTGGGTCAGGCCGCTGCCAGCTCCTCGACCGTGGCCTTCTCGCGGGCTTCCGTGAGGTAGCGGGCATAGGCGGGGAGCGTCAGGAAGGACGGGAACTCACGGCTGAGCGTGACTTCCTCGAAGATGTCTCGGGCGTCCTCGAAACGGTCGCCGTCGAAGCGCTCCAGCCGGGCGAATTCCTCGTCCAAGAGTTCTTCCACCCACTCGTGGCTGATGATCTCGCCCTGGTCCGTGATGGCGCGGGCGTAGATCCACTGCCACAGCTGCGACCGTGAGATCTCCGCGGTGGCGGCGTCCTCCATCAGGTTGTGGATGGCTACGGCGCCGTTGCCGCGGAGCCAGGACTCGATGTAGCGGATGCCCACCTCGATGTTGTTCCGGATGCCCTGCTCGGTGATGGTGCCGGTGGTGGCAGCGACGTTAATCAGGGCGCGGTCATCGGGGGTGACGTCCTCGCGGAGCCGGTCCAGCTGGTTGGGCTTGCTGCCGAGGACGCCGTCAAACACTTCGCGGCAGACGGGCACCAGGTCGGGGTGGGCCACCCAGGAACCGTCGAACCCGTCGTTGGCCTCGCGGGTCTTGTCCGCACGTACCTTCTCGAGGGCGTTGGCGTTGGCTTCCGGGTCCTTGCGGTTGGGAACGGCTGCGGCCATGCCGCCGATGGCCATGGCACCGCGCTTGTGGCAGGCCCGGACCAGCTGTTCGGTGTAGGCACGCATGAACGGCTGGGTCATGGTCACCTGGCCGCGGTCCGGGAGGACGAAGCGCGGGCCGCGGGTACGGAAGTTCTTGATCAGGGAGAAGATGTAGTCCCAGCGGCCGGCGTTCAGGCCCGAGGCGTGGTCGCGGAGTTCGTAGAGGATCTCCTCCATCTCGAACGCTGCCGTGATGGTTTCGATCAGCACGGTGGCTCGGATGGTGCCCTGCGGGATGCCGAGCAGGTCCTGGGCCAGGATGAAGATGTCGTTCCACAGCCGGGCTTCCAGGTGGTTCTCGATCTTGGGCAGGTAGAAGTAGGGGCCCTTGCCCTGGGCGAGCAGGCGGCGGGCGTTGTGGAAGAAGAACAGGCCAAAGTCCACGATGCCGCCGGCGATGGGCTGGCCGTCGATCAGCATGTGCTTTTCCGGCAGGTGCCAGCCGCGGGGGCGGACCACGATGGTGGGCAGGTCGCCGTCCGCCTTCAGCTTGTAGTCCTTGCCTTCTTCGGTGGTGAAGTCGATCCGGCGCTCCAGCGCGTCGGTGAGGTTCAGCTGGCCCTTGATGACGTTCCGCCAGGTGGGGGTGGAAGAGTCCTCCATGTCGGCGAGCCACACCTTCGCTCCCGAGTTCAGGGCGTTGATGGTCATCTTCTTGTCCACCGGGCCCGTGATCTCGACGCGGCGGTCCTCCAGGCCGGGTGCCGGGGGAGCCACCCGCCAGGACGAATCATTACGGATGTGCTCGGTCTCCCGCAGGAAGCGCGGGTCCGTTCCGGCGGCAATGTCGGCCCGCCGCGCGCGCCGTGCCTGCAGCAGCTCCTGGCGCCGCTCAGCGGTGGCCCGGTGCAGCTTGGCAATGAAGGAGAGGGCATCCGGCGTCAGCACCTCGTCCTGCCGGCAAATGGGCTGGGCGGTCAAGGTAATGCCATTGATCGTGAAGCTGTCAGTGAAGCTGTTCATTTCAGTCTCCTTAAAGACGAAAGGGAAGTTCGACGGCGGGACTTGCCTGGGTGGGGCTGGAAAGGGAAATCCTCCGCGTGCTATTCCCCATCCCCGCCGTATGACCTCGCAGAGCTCGGTCGACGGCAGGGACAGGGCCCCTTTTACGCACGCTTCCGGATTCCCCTTCCCGGCCAGGCGGCACGCTCAGGTGGGTGCCGCCGTCGTGCCTCTCCGGTGAGCGAAGCGAACGGGTCACCGGTGGGCGGGGGATTAGTGGAACTGGCCCTCTTCGGTCGATCCGACCAGGGCGAGGGTGGAGGCGTTGGGGTTGAGCGCCGTGGAGATGGTGTCGAAGTAGCCGGTGCCGACTTCGCGCTGGTGCTTGGTTGCGGTGTAGCCGCGGGATTCGGAGGCGAATTCCTTCTCCTGGAGTTCGACGTAGGCGCTCATGCCTTCACGGGCGTAGCCGTGGGCGAGGTCGAACATCGAGTAGTTCAGGGCGTGGAATCCGGCCAGGGTGATGAACTGGAACGTGAAGCCCATGGCGCCGAGTTCGCGCTGGAACTTGGCGATGGTGTCATCGTCCAGGTGCTTGCGCCAGTTGAACGACGGCGAGCAGTTGTAGGAGAGCATCTGGTCCGGGAACTCGGCCTTGACGGATTCGGCGAACTTGCGGGCCAGCTCCAGGTCCGGGGTGCCGGTCTCCATCCAGATGAGGTCGGAGTACGGGGCGTAGGCCTTGGCGCGGGCGATGCAGGGTTCGATCCCGTTGCGGACCTTGTAGAAGCCCTCGGCGGTGCGCTCGCCGGTGATGAACTCCTGGTCCCGCTCGTCTACGTCGGAGGTGATCAGGGTGGCTGCCTCGGCGTCGGTGCGGGCAATGACGACCGTGGGGGTGCCGGCGACGTCGGCTGCCAGGCGGGCCGCGTTCAGGGTGCGGACGTGCTGCTGGGTGGGGATCAGCACCTTGCCGCCGAGGTGGCCGCACTTCTTCTCCGAGGCGAGCTGGTCCTCCCAGTGAACGCCGGCCGCGCCGGCCTGGATCATGGATTTCATGAGTTCGTAGGCGTTCAGCGGGCCGCCGAAGCCGGCTTCGGCGTCCGCGACGATCGGGACCAGCCAGTCCTCGACGGTTTGGATGCCCTCGGAGAACTCGATCTGGTCGGCGCGGAGCAGGGCGTTATTGATGCGGCGGACCACGGTGGGAACGGAGTTGGCCGGGTAGAGCGACTGGTCCGGGTAGGTGTGGCCGGAGTTGTTGGCGTCCGCGGCCACCTGCCAGCCGGAGAGGTAGATGGCGCGCAGGCCTGCCTTGACCTGCTGCACGGCCTGGTTGCCCGTGAGGGCACCTAGGGCGTTCGTGTAGCCGCCGGTCTTGTGCTCCTCGGTGAGCTGCTTCCACAGCTTCTCCGAACCACGGCGGGCCAGGGTGTGTTCCTCGGAGACACGTCCCCGGAGACGGACGACGTCGGAGGCTGAGTAGTCCCGGGTCACACCTTCCCAGCGGGGGTTGGCGGCCCACTCGAGCTCCAGGGCGGCGGCCTGCTGAGTTGTGTCCTGGCCGGACGGCTGCTGGGTGGGCTCAAATGCTGCAGTCATCGTTGATCTCCTTGATTGAGCTCCGGATGGAGTAGGTGGGAACCTCGCCGTTGAGGTTCCCACCGGCTTATCCGGTGCGGTGTTTCTTTCCGTGACAACTACTTTTCAGCACTTTCAACCCCCTTTCTAGATGAAAACTATGGAAAGAAATGCACTTCTTCCCGTATTCTTCAGAAATGTCGCCTTCAAGCTGGAACAGGGACGTTTCCCAGACGCCCTCCACCGCCGCCCCGGAACTGGACGTCATCGCCCTGGGACGCCGCGTCCGCCACCTGCGCAAACAAGCCGGCCTGACGCTCGATGACCTGAGCGCCGCCGTCGGCACCGCTCCCAGCCAGTTGAGCCTGATTGAAAACGGCAAGCGTGAGCCCAAGCTGACGCTGCTTCAACACCTCGCGGGGGCGCTCAATGTCAGCATTGACCAACTGCTCGGGGCCGAGCCGCCCAGCCGCCGCGCCGCGCTGGAAATTGAGCTGGAACGGTACCAGCGCGGACCGCTGTACGAGTCGCTGGATCTGCCCAAAATCCGCATCAGTTCGCGGCTCCCGCTGGATGTCCTGGAGGCGCAGGTGGGGCTGCTGCACGAGCTCGAACGGAAGATGAACGAGCAGGTGGCCACCCCCGAGGAAGCCCGCCGCGCCAACGGTGAATTGCGGGCCATGATGCGGGAACGCGGGAACTACTTTCCGGAGTATGAGGCCGAGGCCCAAAAGGTCCTCAAGGAGGTTGGCTATACCGCCGGTCCGCTGAGCCAGCACGTCATCGCAGACATCGCCGCGCACCTCGGTTTCACCCTGCACCATGTAGGTGATCTGCCGCATTCCACCCGGTCCGTGACGGATTTGAAGAACCGCAGAATTTACCTGACCCAGAGCCAGCGGCAGGACCACGACCCCCGCTCGGTGCTGCTGCAGGCGCTGGGCCACTACGTCCTGGGCCATGAAACGCCCAAGAACTACGGCGACTTCCTGGCCCAGCGGGTGGCCACCAACTACTTCGCGGCCGCCCTGCTCCTGCCCGAACAGGCCACGGTGGAATTTCTGCAGAAAGCCAAAGCTGCCAAGGAAATCGCGGTGGAGGACATTCGGGATGCGTTCGCTGTGTCCTACGAGACCGCCGCGCACCGGTTCACCAACTTGGCCACCAAGCACCTGGGCATCACCACGCATTTCCAGAAGACACACCAGAGCGGGATCATCTACAAGGCCTACGAGAACGACGGCGTGAACTTCCCCCAGGACCACACCGGCGCCATCGAGGGGCAACCGTCGTGCAAGGCGTGGACATCGCGGGCGGTGTTCGACGTGCCGGACAAGTTCAGCGCGTACAGCCAGTACACCGACACGCCGTCGGGCACGTATTGGTGCACGGCCCGCACGGAGCGCTCCGCCGCCGGGGAGTTCTCCCTGAGCATTGGGGTGCCCTACCAGCACGTGAAGTGGTTCCGCGGGCGCGAGACCACGGCCCGGGCCACCTCCAACTGCCCGGATCCGACCTGCTGCAAGCGTCCGCCTGCCGAACTGACCAACCAGTGGGCCGGCAATGCCTGGCCGTCGGCGCGGGCCCACTCACACCTCTTGGCCGCCATGCCGCCCGGCGCCTTCCCGGGCGTGGACGAAACCGAGGTGTACAGCTTCCTGCAGGCCCACTCCGGGAGTTGACACGCACGCCCGCTCACGTCTTGCAGCTATCCCCCGCACGCCCGCTCACATCTTGCCAAAGAAGTGAGCGGGCGTTGGAGGTTTTCCGGTCGGAGGTGAGCGGGCGTTTGGGTTTTTCCTGTCGGAGGTGAGCGGGCGTTTGGGGTTTTCCGGTCGGAGGTGAGCGGGCGTTGGGTCAGCCGTGCAGGGTCCGGTAGGCGTCGGCCGCGGCGGGATGCAGGGGGACGCCGGCGGTATTGATGAGGCTTTCGGCGCTAAGGAACTGCACCCCCAGGCTGGACTGTGGAATGAGTTCGCCGGCGTTATGCACCAGCAGTTGCACCGTCCGCTCCACCGTGGCGTTGTCCAGGTCCCGGCGGCACAGGAGCAAATTGGGTGCGCCCACCGTCCACACGGCCGGGATGCCGGGGTAGCTGCCTTCGGGGATGAGGACACGGTCATAGATGCCGCCGTACCGCCGTCGCAGCTCGGGCAGCAGGCCGGAGAGGTCCAGCAGCCGCAGCGCCACCTCCTGCTGGGCTGCGGCGATGGCGGCCGTCGGCACGCCACCGGACCAGAACAACGCATCCACGGCACCCGCCTTCAGGGCGGCAATACCGTCGTTCAGGCCAAGATTTTCGACGGCGGCGGTCCCGGCTGTGGGCGCTGCGGCAGTTGCCGAGGCACCCAGGCCGGCCGCTTCAAGGAGCCGGGGGGTGGTGAGGGAAGTACCGGACCCCGGCTGTCCCACGGCAACCCGGCGCCCGGCAAGCCCGGAGACATCCCGGATCCCACTGTCCTTGCGCACCACGCAGTGGACGTAGTTTTCGTAGACCTTCCCGATCGCAGCGATCTCTGGCGCATTCCCGCTGGATTTGTCCCCGGCAGCGTCCGCGAGGGCCACGGCAAACGCGGCGCGCCCGGCTCGGAGTTCGGCAATGTTGTCCAGGCTCCCGCCGGTGGCTACGGCACGCGCATGGTTGGCCACGCCGTGACGCTCCAGGGCCGCCGCCAGGAGCGTCGAGAACTCGAGGTAGAAGCCGCCCGGTTCGCCGCCCGCCACAATGAGGCTCTCCGGCCGGTCCCCGCCGGTGCAGGCACTGAGGGCGGGCGGCAGCACGGTTGCAAGTCCGACGGCGGTGGCCCACGCCACGACGGACCGGCGGGACGGGTGCGGTGCGGGGATGGAAACGCTAGGCACGGGTACCACCGCCGGGCATCGCATCCGGGGCGGCATTCGAGTAGGCGTGGAACTCGATCCGGGCCGTCAATCCGTGGGGGACTGCTTCGGCCAGCACCAGCCGGGCCCCGTTCGCGGCGGCAAGCTCACCCACGATGGTCATACCCAGCCCGGTCCCCGGAACCGAGGAGTGCCGGGGGGACCGCCAAAACCTGGTGGCAGCCGAGGCGCGTTCGGACGCCGAAAGCCCCGGGCCGTCGTCGGAAATTTCCACCACAACCGCGTCCATCTCCGTCCGCACGGCAGCGGTGACGGTGGCCCCGGGCGCGTACTTGAAGGCGTTGCCGAGGAGTTCGTCCAGCATCTGGGCCAGCTCGGCGGCCCGGCACGCAATCAGGGCCGCAGGATGGGGTGCCGGCCCGAGCACCAGGCGGCACCCGGCCTGGTCCGCCAGGGGTGCCGCCCTTTCGATTTCCCCCTGAAGGACGGGGAACGGGTCGACGGGCAGGGCGGCCGCATGGTCTGCGGGAGAGCCAGATGCCCGCAGGTACCCTTCCGAGGCCCGGTGCTCTGCGGCGGCAAGTTTCATAACCCCGTCAAGGATGTCCTCCACCCGCTCAAGCTCCGCCACGGCCCGGTCCGCTGCGTCGTGTTCGCGGGCGGATTTCAGCTCAAGCTGGAGCAGGTCCAGCCGCAGCCGGAGTGCGCCCACGGGGTTGCGCAGCTGGTGGGACGTGTCCGCGATCAGCTGCCGTTGCGCTTCCATGCTGGCGCTCACGGTCCTGGCCATCGCCGTGAACGACCGGCTCAGTTCCCGCAGCTCCGGGGGACCTTCCTCCGGAAGCCGCTCAGTGCGCCCGGTCCGTTCCAGCTCGTGCACCGCCGAATCAAGCCGGAGGACAGGCCGCAGCACCCAGCCGGTGACCCTGGCCGCCCCCAGCAGCAGCACTGCTGCCAGCGCCAGGGCGGCAACGCCCACTCCGAGCCAGCGCTGCTGGAGCTTCTGCCGGGCCGTCTCCGCGTGGACGTCCAGGACCACGGCACCGAGCACCTGGCTGGCGCTGCCAAAGGGCCGGAAAATGACGTGCGACCCCGCGCCGAAGGGCTCCAGCGGTTCCAGGGACGTGTTGCTCACGTTCAGCCGGGCCATCGACAGCGCGTCCTGCACATCGGGCCGGCCCGCGTCCAGGTCCCCCGAACGCAGCGTGGCCTGCTGGACGCGGACCACCATCCCCTCGCCATACAGCCCGGAATAGGTGTCCATTTCCCGCTGCAGGCGCACGGTGTCGCCGTCGTTCGCGGCGTCAAAGGCCACTTGTGCCAGCCGGTTCAAGGAGGCCGCCCGATTGATCTGCAGTTCCTGGGTCAGCTCCCGGGAGGCGGAGGTCAGGATGGTGCCCGAGATGAGGAAGACCACCACCAGGCACAGCACGCTGAGGACCCCGAGCACCCGCAGCCTCATCCGGCAGCCGCCTCGACGCGGTAGCCCACGCCGCGGACATTGATGATGAATCCCGGCTTGCCGAGTTTTGCCCGCAGCCCGGTGAGGTGCACGTCCAGGGACCGGGACGAGGCCAGGAAGGCGTCACCCCAGAGGGCGTCCAGGATCTGTTCCCTGGTGACCACCGAGCCTGCATGGCTGGCCAGCAAGGCGAGGAGTTCGAATTCCGTGGCGGTCAGCGGCACCGGTTCGCCTGCCCTGGACGCGGTGCGCTTGGCCAGGTCGATCTCCACATCGCCAAGCACGATCACCTCCTGCGGCGTCCCCCTGCTGCGCCCGGCCCGGCGCGTTACAGCTTCTATCCGGGCCAGCAGTTCCACCAGCTTCACCGGTTTGACCAGGTAGTCGTCCGCGCCGGAGCGGAGCCCGAGCACCACGCTGCGTTCGTCGTCGCGCGCCGTCAAAATCAGGATGGGCACATCGGTGACCTGCCGGAGCTTGCGCAGCACCTCCAGGCCGTCCATGTCCGGAAGCCCGAGGTCCAGCAGGATCACCCGGAAATTCCGGTGGGAGAGCAGCGCGTCAGCGCCCCGGGACAACCGCCGCGGGTGGTGCCCGGCGCTTTCGACGGCGGCCGTGAGCGCGCCGGCCATGGCGTCGTCGTCCTCGACGATCAGCACGTCCATGGCCATCTTCCTTGCCGCGTTTCCACTGTTTCCAGGTCCAGTTGCCGGTTCATTCCCGCCCCCGTGAGACTACCGCGTGGCGGGAAAATTTGCCCGACGGCGGGAGGTCGGGCAGGGGGAAAGCGGGGCGCCGCGAAACCTAAGGAAGTGTTAGGAAAGTGCGTTCCTCGTTGGTTGTGCGGTGGATCACCCATACCGTGGATGAGGCCCTCCGCCGCAGGAGGCCGAGGTTACTACAGGAGGAACTCACCGATGAGCACCCAACAAGCCGCGCCCCAGTCGGAGGCAGCCCAGACCCGCCGGGCGGTGGGCAACATCCTGAAGGGCTCCGCGGGCAACCTCGTGGAATGGTACGACGTCTACATTTACACGGCGTTCCTGGCGTACTTCCAGCCACACTTCTTCAACTCCAAGGATCCGCTGCAGGGCGCACTGGAAGGCATGGCTGTCTTTGCCGTCACGTTCCTGATGCGGCCCATCGGCAGCTGGTTCTTCGGCAGGTTCGCCGACCGCAAGGGCAGGAAGGCGGCCCTGACGCTGAGCGTGACCATGATGTCCGCGGGCTCATTCTTCATCGCCATCCTGCCCACCAAGGACGTGATCGGCGTCTGGGCGCTGGTCCTGCTGGTGCTGGCGCGCCTGGTCCAGGGCTTCTCGGTGGGTGGCGAATACGGCACCAGCGCCACCTACATGTCGGAGGCGGCCACCGCCAAACGCCGCGGGTTCTTCTCCAGCTTCCAGTACGTCACGCTGATTGGTGGCCAGATGCTGGCACTGCTGGTGCTGGTGGTCCTTCAGAACGTCCTGGACAAGGAGGCCCTGGCCGGGTGGGGCTGGCGCATCCCGTTCGCCATCGGCGGCGTGGCCGCACTGGTCGTGCTGTGGCTGCGGCGTTCCATGGAGGAAACCGTCTCCGCCAGCCAGGTCGAGGCCGCAGCAAACGCCAAGGCATCCGGGGAAGCCCAGCCCGGAACGCTCAGGCTGCTCTTCACCAAGCACTGGAGGGCGCTGCTGATCTGCATCGGCGTCACCCTGGGCGGAACGGTGGCGTTCTACACCTACACCAACTTCATCCTCAGCTTCATGAACACCACCAGCGGCATCGCCAAGGAAACGACCTCGGTCATCAACTTCTGGGCGCTGTTCATCTTCATGCTGCTCCAGCCCGTCTACGGCATCATTTCGGACAAGGTGGGCCGCAAGCCCCTGCTGCTCTGGTTCGGCATCACCGGCGTGCTGTTCACCTGGCCGCTGATGTCCGCGCTCGCCGGGACGAAGGATCCCTTCGTGGCCTTCATGCTGATGATGGGCGGCCTGCTGATCGTGGGCGGCTACACCTCCATCAACGCACTGGTGAAGGCCGAACTGTTCCCGGCTTCCATCCGCGCCCTCGGCGTCGGCCTGGGTTACGCGATCGCGAACTCCCTCTTCGGCGGGACGGTGCCGCTGATCGGTGCCGCGCTGCAGAAGGCCGGGCAGGTTGAGCTCCTCTTCACCTACGTCACCGTGGCTATCGGCATCTCGCTGCTGGTCTACATCTTCGCCCTGAAGAACAAGAAGGCCACCCACCTCGATGACGAGCAGGGCCACGCTTGGGAACAAACGCCGGTGGGTGGCGGCAAGGACAAGGATCCGCTCGGCGTCTAGTCCGGGAGGCACCAGGGTGCCTGGTTCCCAAGGAGGCGTACGACGACGGCTGCCAGGCCGTCGTCGTACGCCTCCTTATGCGCTGGGGGTCCTTAGCGCCGGGCAGTCCGCCGCCGCGCCAGGAAGCCGTGGGCGGCGAACAGGCGGGGCAGTACCACGTACACCGCAGTCGGCACCACCACCATGGTCAGGGCCATCGCCCGGAAGATGGGATGCCAGCTTTCCATCAACGGGGCGGAAGCCATCATTCCGATGGCCACCAGCGGGAAGATGGCCAGCCAGGTGATGGCGGCGCGGACGTGGATGGACGGCGGAATGGGCAGCGCCGCGGGCTCCGGTGGCGTGGGGGTTGTCGAATTGGCAATGGTGGGGGAGGCGGGCTGTGTCACCGTGTCCATGGGAACTCCAACTAGTTAGTTGCTTTTTGTTTGCAACGACAATAAACCGCGGCCTGCAACAATTGCAACTACCTGGTTGGAATTGCGTAGACTTGTGTCATGGCGTGGAACACGGAGCGGACCAAGGAACTGTTGCTCGCTGCTGCCACGGAGGAGTTCAGTGCCAAGGGCCTGGCGGGAGCCCGGGTGGACCGGATCGCAACTGCCGCGGGCGTGAACAAGGAACGCATCTACCAGTACTTCGGCAAGAAGGATGAGCTCTTCGACGCCGTCCTGGCCGCCGAAATGGTCCGGGTCATGACCGAGGTACCCATTAGCGGCAGCGGGCCGGAAGCGTTTGGAGAATACGCCGGCCGCCTCTTTGACCGGCACACCACCGACGGCGTCCTGCCCCGGCTCCTGTTCTGGGAAGGCCTTGAACGCGGCAAGGAAACCGTCAGCCGTGCCACCCGGTCCGACCACTGCGCCATCAAGGTGGGCCAGGTGCTTGACGTCCTGCCCGGGATCGACCGCACGGACGCCGCGGACCTGCTGATCACCGTCATCACCCTCTGCGACGGCTGGCCCGTCCTGCCCCAGATCGACACCCTCCTGGCGGGCAGCGGCCCTGACCGCACCGCCCGGCGTCGTGCGTTCATTGTGCGGACCGCCACCCTGCTCGCCGGCGCGCTCTTCGCGGAGGCGCAGGCAGCGTTGGCAAACGCGCCCGGCTAGCTGCACCACCGCGGCCGCTGGCGGCGGGCGGTGTGCCCGGGGTGGGCGGACTATATTGGGCGAGTGTCAACACCACCACAATCGCGGGAGTCTGCACCATGGCCAAGGAACTTGCCACCCAGCTCATCGAACAACTCCAGGCTGCCGGCGTGCAGCGGATCTACGGGATTGTGGGTGACAGCCTCAACCCGATCGTGGACGCCGTCCGCCAAACGGGTGGCGCCGCGAAGGGCGGCATCGACTGGATCCACGTCCGCCATGAGGAAGCCGCTGCCTTTGCCGCCGCTGCCGAAGCCCAGCTCACTGGCAGGCTGGCGGTCTGTGCTGGATCCTGCGGCCCCGGAAACCTGCACCTGATCAACGGGCTCTACGACGCCAACCGCTCCGGGGCGCCCGTGCTGGCCATCGCCTCGCACATTCCCAGCAAGCAGATCGGCAGCAGCTTTTTTCAGGAAACCCACCCGGACAGGCTGTTCAACGAGTGCTCGGTGTACTCGGAGCTGGTCAGCACCGCTGAGCAGGCGCCCCGGGTGATGCACAGCGCCATCCAGCACGCGCTGGGGCTTGGGGGAGTCGCCGTCGTGACCCTGCCTGGCGACATCGCAGGACTGGAAGCCGCAGGCCCCACGCCGCTCCCGGCCACCTTCCGGCCGGCCAGCCTGGTCCCGGACCCGGCCAGCGTCCAGGCCCTCGCGGACGCCATCAACGACGCCGGCAAGGTGGCCATTTTCGCCGGCGCCGGCGTGGAGGGGGCGCACAGCGAGCTGATGGCGCTCGCCGAACTGGCCAAGGCGCCGGTGGGCCACTCCCTGCGCGGCAAGGACTTCGTCCAGTACGACAACCCGTTCGATATCGGCATGACCGGGTTGCTGGGCTACGGAGCCGCCGCGGAGGGCATCGAGGACGCCGACCTGCTGGTCCTCCTGGGCACCGACTTTCCCTATGACCAGTTCCTGCCGGACACCCGCACCGCGCAGGTGGACCGGGTGGCCCACCGGCTGGGCCGCCGGACCGACGTCGACATTGCCGTCCACGGCGACGTGCTGCCCACCCTGCGCGCACTGCTGCCGCTGGTGACGGCGAAGAAGAGCCGCCGGTTCCTGGACCAGATGCTGAAGAAGCATGACCGGCTGATGAACAAGGCCGTGGGTGCGTACACCCGGAAGGTGGAGAAGAAGCAGCCCATCCACCCGGAGTACGCGGCGTCGCTGCTGGACCAGGTGGCCGCCGAGGACGCCATCTTCACAGCGGACACCGGCATGTGCAACGTCTGGACCGCGCGGTACATCAACCCGCTGGGCACCCGCCGGCTGATCGGGTCCTTCCTGCACGGCTCCATGGCCAACGCCCTGCCGCACGCCATCGGCGCCCAGTTGGCCTACCCCGGCCGCCAGGTCATCTCCGTCTCCGGCGACGGCGGGCTGTCCATGCTGCTGGGCGAGCTCATCACCGCGGCCGCCTACAAGCTGCCGGTGAACGTGGTGGTGTTTAACAACTCCACCCTGGGCATGGTCAAGCTGGAGATGCTGGTGGACGGGCTGCCCGACTTCGGCGTGGACGTGCCGGACGCCAACTACGCGGCCGTGGCCAAAGCCCTGGGCTTCCATGCCGTCCGGGTGACCGATCCTGCGCAGATCGAGGCGGCGTACCGGGAGGCGTTCGCGCACCCCGGCCCGTCACTGGTGGAGCTCATCACCGATCCCAAGGCGCTGTCCATCCCGCCGAAGATCTCCGGCTCGCAGGTGCTGGGGTTCGCCACCGCCATGTCCAAGGTGGTCCTGAACCGGGGAGCGGGCGAGGCCGTGAGCATGGCCCGCAGCAACCTGCGCAACATCCCGCGGCGCTAGGAACACGTCGAGTTCGCCGGAAACTCCCGGGTTCGCCGGAAACTCCCGGCGAGCTCGAAGGTTTCCGGCGAACGCGGCGCGGGGAGAAGAGGTTCTACCGGGCGCCGCCCTGCCAGAGCGCATCGAACGGGGCGCCCGACGCTACGCGGTTGCGGATACCGGCGGTGACGAAGTCCTTGGCGGTCCGGGCTGCATCCAATGGCGTGGCGCCCTTGGCCAGCTCCGCGGTCACGGCTGCGGCGAGCGAGCAGCCGGCACCGGAGACGGCAACTTCGCCCACCTTCGGGGCTGTGAGGACTTCCAGGGTCTCACCGTCGTAGAAGACGTCGACGGCGTCCGGGCCTTCCAGCCGCACCCCGCCCTTGGCCAGGACCGCTGCACCGCTGAGTTCGTGGATGCGGACGGCGGCGGCCTTCAGGGACTCGACGTCGGTGATCTCCAGCCCGGACAGGGACTCCGCCTCGAAGTGGTTCGGCGTCATGAAGGTTGCCAGCGGCAGGATCTGGGCTTTCAGGGCCTGGTCCGTGTCCAGCGCATGGCCCGGTTCCTGGCCTTTGCAGATCAGCACCGGATCCAGGACCACGTTGGCGAAGCTGTTTTCCTGCAGCGCGGAGGCCACCGTGCTGATCGTTGCCGGGCTGCCCAGCATGCCGATCTTCACCGTGTCCAGCGCGGACGGTGCGCCGGAGGCCGGACCATACGCCGCCGTCGTCGCCTCCAGCTGGTCAGCGATCACCTGCTGGTCCACCGGCACGAAGCGGTGGTTCCAGCTGTCCTTCGGGTCGAAGGAGACGATGCAGGTCAGGTTCGCGATGCCGAAGACGCCCAGCTCCTGGAATGTCTTCAGGTCGGCCTGGGCGCCGGCACCGCCGGTTGCCTCGGAACCTGCGATGGTGAGGACGACGGCGGGACCGTTGACGGACAGCGTTGCATCAGGGGTAGCGGAAGTCATGCCCCCATCCTGCCACCCGGCGTCGGGCGCTTTCCATGTGGTGACGTACAGGGCATCGGGACGTCATATGGTCAGGAATCCAGCGGTTCAGAGCCTGCCAGTGCGGCGCCGGGCACGAATGCCCCTGGTCCAAAGGGGACGTGGAGCGGGCGGTTCACGGCCGGGACCGGGCGATCTGAAGCAAGGCCTGCCCCAGCTCCGGCTGGCTGTAAACGAAGCCCGCGTCGAGCAGTTTCTGCGGCTGTACCCACCTGCTCTTCAGAACGAGTTCGGTCTCCGTGCGGATCAGGATGGCGCCTGCCCGAAGGAGCCATCCCGGGGTAGGTATGCCGAAGCGCGCGCCGTAGGCCCGGCGCACCAAATGCATCATCTCCCGGTTGCTCACCACTTCCGGTGAAGCCACATTTACCGGCCCTGCGATGCCGGTCCGCGCGTGCAGGAAGCGGATGCTGCGGTACAGGTCCTCCACATGGACCCAGCTGAACTTCTGCCAGCCATCACCCATGTGGCCGCCCAGCCCCAGCCGTGCGAGGTTGGCGAACGGAGCCAGTGCACCGCCGCCGCGGCCCAGCACGATAGCGATCCGCAGGGGGATCTTCCGGGTTCCCGGTGTGACCGCCGACTCAAGGGCGGCTTCCCAAGCTTTGGCCACGTCCACCGAGAAGCCGGTGCCCAGCTCGCCGTCGAACTCGGACTGGGGACGATCGCGGGCATCGCGGTAGATGGTTCCGGTGCTGGCATTCAGCCAGGTCGACGGCGGCTCCTGGCACCGCGCGATGGCCCGGCCGAGTGCCTTGGTGGTGGACACCCTCGAGTCCATGATCACCCCCTTGTTCCGCTCGCTGTAACGGCACGAGACGGAGCGTCCGGCGAGGTTCACCACCAGTTCGGCGCCGTTGAGCACCCGGGCCATGCCGGCGTCGTCGGCCCATGCTGCCCCGGCACTGCCCGTTCCCTTTCGTCCTATGGTCCGCACCATCCAGCCGTCCTCCTGGAAACGCCGGCGCAGGTAGGTGCCAATGAAGCCCGAAGCGCCTGCCAGTACAACTGTCCTTGTGCTGTCCACCTTTTCCCCCAATGGTTGTTGTCTTTCTTAACCGCGGATGCTGCGGCTCAGGTCGAGGACGTCGTCCAGCACCTTGCCGACTCCCGGGATGCGGGCAAGTGCCAGTCCGCGGGCCACCAGTGGAGCCGCTCCGTCCACCAGTTTCCTGGTCCGCCGCTGGCCCTCGGAGGTGTCGTAGACCCAGAACAGGGTGATGCCCATGTAGCAGAGCCAGAGCAGTTCCGGCAGGTCGTCCCGCACCTTTTTCGGTACGGCAGGGCGGGTCCCGTCCACCGTGTTCCTGAAGATATCCAGGGATGCTTCCCGAGCGAGGGTTGAGCCCCCGGAGAACGGGTTCACCGGCGATGTTGGCCGGATGGCGGTGGCCACGAAGTCCGCTCCGAAGCGGTGGTACGGGGCCATGACGTCAAGGCCGGCATGCAATGTGGCCTTCAGCCGCTCAGCGAATCCGGCGGTCCGCTCCAGCGCTTCGGAGGCCAGGGCAGCGTGCTCGGCCTGCACCTGGATGTACAACTCGTGGACAAGATCGTCCTTGGACGCGAAGTAGTAGTAGGCGTTGCCTACGGAAACGCCTGCCTCGGCAGCGATGGCGCGCATGGTGGTCTTCTCGAAGCCGATCTCACGGAACATGCGCAGCGCAGTGTCCGCCACCCGCTGCCGGGTCTGTTCACTCTTGGCAACCACCGCGTCTCCCCATTCTTGAACGTGTTCAAAAACGAGTGTGACATAAAACTGAACGTGTTCAAAGAATGCTTGGGATCCGATAATCGCTGTGTTCCGGCACCGGCCCGGGTGTGGCGCTTCACGCCGCGTGGGTGTCAGATCGCCGGAAAGATGCCAGGTCGCCGGAACGGTGCCAGGTCGCCGGAAAGAACCGGCGACCTGGTCCCGTTCCGGCGATCTGGCGCTCCACCCGGCGGTTTGGCTACCGCCCAAGTGCGGCCAGGACACGGGCTTTGAACTCATGTTCACGGAAGAGGTCGGCCCAGGTCAGGCGAAGGAAGGTCCAGCCGTTCTCGGTGAGGTCCTTCTCGCGCTGCCGCTCCTGAAACAGCACCTCAGCCGTTGGCCGGTAGTCGAAGTACTTCGCTTTCCCGTCGAATTCGAGTGCCACCTTCTTGTCCTTCCAGGCGAAATCCAGCCGGTACCGGCCGGCACGAGTTGCTACCAACACCTGGGGCTCCGGCAGGGGAAGTTTCAGCCGCATCAGGAGTTCCCGGGTCAGTGTTTCGCCGGCTGACTCCGAACGTGGATCTGCATGGTTAAGGGCGCGCCGGAGGGTCCGGATCCCGCGGCGCCCCTCCAGCCCCTCGGCCATGCTTTCGAGGAGGGTTTTGTCGGCCCCAAGCCGGAGGGCATGATCGGTCAGTACCAGTGCCTGCCGGTAACCCAGCATCATGGCGCAATCAACTACCGTCCGCTCCATCGAGGTCACCCTGAGGCCGCCGAGGGTGACCACCTCCGACGCTGTCCACGGCCGGGTATGGCCTTGGACATCCTTGCCGAGCCGCTCGCTGGAAGGATTCCGCGGCAGCAGAAGGTGGATCGTGTCATCGACTGCCCACAGGTGCAGAGCGTGCATCCGGGCCGCAGAGGTATGGCTGTACACATAGCCGCCCGATGAGGTGGTCAGGGTCCCGTGCGCGTGGGCGCGAATCAACTGCTTGCTGCGGACGGGACTTGTCTGCTTCTCCCACAGCTCGGCGCGGATGTAGCAGCCGTGGCGAAGCCGTACCAGCTTCCCGTGGAGGACCAATGCCTTGATGGCCCGGGAATTGAGGCCGCTCTCGTGCAACTGCGCCGTCCGCCATAGGTTGCCGGTGCTCGGAAGGGAGGGGAGACGGAAAGGCGGCTGGAGTGTCATCCGGACAGGATCCTGCCGCTGCGGCAACTCAGGAAGGCGCCGCCGTCGTCATGTGGAAAACCTGCCAGGGCCGCCCTGCCTCCCGGGCTCGCCGCAAGCCGTCCGGATCGCCGGAAGCCGTCCGGATCGCCGCAACGTTCCGGCGATCCGGCAGCTCTCCGGCGAGTTCGACGGCGGCCGGCCGGGTCAGGCCTTCAGCGTCCCGTCCAGGAGGGCCCGCAGTTCACGGAAATGTCGTTCCGTGGCTTCAGGGTGGAAGGCCGACGTGTCCGCCATCGTGTACCCGTGGGGAGCCCCGGTGTAGATGACGTTGGACGCCTCCAAGCCCGTGTCCCGCAGCGCGTCGCCCAAGCGGGCCACGGCGTCCGGGGCCATGCTCCTGTCGTTGTCGGCGTGGCCGAACACGAAGCGGGCCCGTGCGTTCCCCAGCCCACGGTGCGGGCTGTCCGGCTCGTCCGTGGCCAGGCCGCCGCCGTGGAAGCCACCGCAGGCTGCCACTACCTCGGGGTGCGCAGTGGCGGTCCGGACGGCAAGTCGGGCGCCCATGCAGTAGCCGGTGGTTCCGATGGGGCCGGGGGCAACGCCGTCGAGTCCGGCCAGCGCGGCAACCCACGCATCGATGTCCGGCAGCGCCTTGTCCGACGTCAGGTGGCCGACCCGCGGGAACGCCGCCTTGCCGGCCGCTTCCCGGCCTTCCTGGGTGGACATGTCAACGGCCGGGGCCAGCTGCTCCACGGTTCCGTCCCGGTAGAAGACGTTGGGGGCCAGCACCACGTAGCCCCAGTCCGCGATGCGCTGCGCCATCTCCTCGATGCGGGGGCGCAGGCCAAAGGCGTCCATGTAAAGGATCACGCCGGGGAACGGGCCGGTTCCGCTGGACGGACGGGCGACAAGGGCTTCGGCAGGGCCTGCTGCGGCCTGGATCTTAATGAGCATCTGGTCAGGATAGCGGAGGCTGCCGGGAGTACGCTCAGGAGTAGTACCGGCCCAGGGTTTCCGCCTTGAAGTCGAAGAACGTGCCGGACTCGATGGCCAGCCGGGCGTCGTCCACCATCTTTACCACGAACCGCTCGTTGTGGATGGAGATGAGGGTGGCGGACACCATTTCCTTGGCCTTGAACAGGTGGTGGATGTATGCCCGGGAGTAGTTGGCACACGCGTAGCAGTCGCAGCCTTCCTGCAGGGGCCCGAAATCGCGCTTGTATTTGGCGCCGGAAAGGTTGAACCGGCCGTAGGGCGTGTAGAAGGCCGAGTTCCGGGCCACGCGGGTGGGGGAGACGCAGTCGAACGTATCGGCGCCGTTTTCGATGGCCGTAAAGATGTCGTCCGGCTCGGAGATCCCCAGCAGGTGGCGCGGCTTGTCCTCCGGCAGTTCCTCGTTGCACCAGCGGACGATCGTGCCCAGGTTCTCCTTCTCCAAGGCCCCGCCAATACCGAACCCGTCGAACGGCATGGCACCAAGGTCCCGGCACGCCTTCCGGCGGAGGTCCTCGTACTGTGCCCCCTGGATCACGCCGAACAGGGCTTGGTACGGCTTGCCCGCGCGGTCCTCCGTCAGGCGGAAGTGCTCCTCAATGCACCGCACCGCCCACAGCCGGGTGCGCTCCAGGGACTCTTCCTGGTAGCGGCGGGAGTTCTGCAAGGTGGTCAGCTCGTCGAACGCGAACATGATGTCCGCGCCGATCTGGTGCTGGACCTGCATGGAAATTTCCGGGGAGAAGCGGTGGCGGTCGCCATTGAGGTGGGATTTGAACCAGACACCGTCGTCGTCGATGTGCGCCAGGCGCTCTTTGCCGGGGGCCACGGCGTCATCCGGGCCGGGTGCGCCCGCGGCAGCAACAGTCTTCATGTCGATGACCTTCTTGAACCCGGACCCCAGGCTCATCACCTGGAAACCGCCGGAGTCCGTGAACGTGGGACCGGACCAGTTCATGAAGGCGCCCAGGCCGCCGGCCTCGTCCAGGATGTCCGGGCCGGGCTGAAGGTACAGGTGGTAGGCATTGGCCAGCAGGGCCTGCGCGCCCAGGTCCGCCATCGATTCCGGCAGTACCGCCTTGACCGTTGCTTTGGTGCCGACGGCGATAAACGCCGGCGTCTGGATCTCACCGTGCGGGGTGGTGATGGTGCCGGTGCGGCCCAGGAACTCGCCGCCGTTTTCCCTTTCTTGGGCCGCTGACGGCGGGCAGGAGTCCGCCAGCCGCGTGCCTACGGTGAAAGAGAACTGCGATTGGGTTTCAGGCAGGGCGAAGGCAGGGTTGGCAGGCACCACACCAGTCTGCCAGCAAACCTTACGACGCCGGCAACCGGCCCCGGGCAGGCCGGCGGCGGAGCGTCAGCTGGCTGGGTCCGTCCCGGGGTAGTTGGCCTCCCGCCAAGAATCCCAGGCGGAACGCACGGCGTCGAAGGCTCCGGCGCCAAGGTCATAGGTGGAAACCACCACCAGCGAACCGTCGCCCTCCGCTCGGACGTCCTTGATGGCAGGGTGGTCCGCAACCACCAGCAGCCCTTCGCCGTGCTCGGCGTAACTGTGCACGGTGAGGCCCACTTGGTGGCTGGTCCGGTACCAGACCTTGCCGCTGATTTCCTCTCCGGTATCCAAAGTGACCTGGTACGGCTCGCCCGGGGCCGGAAGGTCCTTCAGCCCGAGTTTTTCGATGGCCGAGCCCTTCCCGTCCGTCAGGTGCAGGAACAGGGTGTGCCGCTTGCCGTGCGGGTGGCGTTCCAGCGCGAAGCGGAGCTGCTGCAGGAACGTCAGCCACCCTTGGGTGATGTCCTCGTCCCAGGCTGCCCACTCCGAATTGTGGTCCAGCGCCCCGCGTGTGACGCTGACCCTTGTCCCTTCCGGCACCGGGTGGAGTTCGAACGTGTCCCCGCCGTGCACCGTCAGGCTGGTATGGTCCGCGGATTCCTGTTCGTCGCCGGAGAAATAGATCTGCTTGATCTCGGACTCCAGGTCCTCGGCCTGCCAGCCGTGCCACTGGGCCACCTTGGACGGTTCACGCAGCATGGTCCAGACCTGCGGCGCGTCGGCGTTGATCACTACGCTGAGATTGTTCGTCATAGCCCCGAATGTACAACTCCGGCTACGCCCCGGGTAGGGGGAATTTTTACCGCCGGAGGGTCGCCGCCGGGCTCAGGCTCGGACTGCCTCCAGCTCGTTGCTGATGCGCCGTTCAAGTTCGGTCATGCCGATGGTTTCCGAACCGCCGTGGGCACGCAGGAACAGCAGGGACTCCAGCCGCAGGAGCCGCCATTCGCGTTCTGCGTCGTGGTTGGAGTTGTCGATCGAGCGGAAGATTTCCTTGTCGTACAGGTTGGGCTCGTTGAGTGAGCGCTGCCGCACCTTGGCCGCCATGCGCGCCTTGAACGGATCCGTTTCCTGGTTTTCCGGGGTACGGATCAGTTTCTCGTAGACTTCGGCGCGTTTATCCTGGCCGTCCTGCCGGCAGATGTAGCTGGCCAGTGCCAGGGATGCTTCCACGGAGGTCCACCGGCCCGGGTTGCCGTCGTAGGGCAGCACCGTGAGGAGGTCCGCGACGGACAGCGCGGCGTCTGCGTCCTTGAGCGTGACGAACAGTTCGTGCGCGAGGTCGCTGAGGTCCTTCAGGCAGCTGCCGGACTTGAAGTTGACCCCTTTGGACAGCCGGTCGGCCAGGAGCAGGACACCCTCCGCATCAGGGTGCGCTTCCGCAGCGGCTTCCACCACGGACTCAGGGGTGCCGGCCGGCGCCGGGATGAGCGCGAGTTCCTCCTCGCTGGGTCCGGTTGCCGCGGGCGGCGCGGGCGGCAGCGGGGGAAGGACGACGGCGGGCGCCACCGCAATGGGGCCCGTCCCGGCCGCCGGCTGGGCCGGCGCGGCTCCCGCCTCGGGCAAAGGTGCGGCCTCTGGAAGGTCCGCCGGCAGCGGAAGCTGCGTGACGTCGTCGTGCGCTCCATCCACAACGGTGACCGTGGCGCCCACGGCAACCCTCAGCGTTCCGCCGCCGGAAAGGCTCGCCAGTACCAGGGCCGGGGAGCCGTAGTCGTCCCGCTCAAGCTCCACCTGGTCGATTTCGGCGGTGCGTTGGCCGTCCGGAAGGAGGATGTGGGTGCCGGTGGTCAGAGATCCAGCCTGCTGTTCACGGTGGTGCCTGGCGGCTGGTGTTTCGGTCATGGGAGTCCTTAAGTTCTCTTGCGGTCCGCCCTACAGTCTACAAAGCCGGGCACCTAAAACCGGGGACCCCCACGTCCCGGCGGGGTGGTCAGAAGCCCACGCCTGCGAAGGCCAGGGCCTGCCGGATGAGGCCGCCGCGGCCGCCGGAAAACTCCATCTGGACGCCCGGGCTGAGCACTTCTTCCGGGGTCATCCACGTCAGTTCCAGGGCGTCCTGGCGGGGTTCGCACTCGCCCGTGACCGGGATGATGTAGGCCAGGGACACGGCGTGTTGCCGCTCGTCGGTGAACCCTGTCTGGGACGGTGCCGGGAAGTATTCGGCCACCGTGAACGGCACGGGGCTGAGCGGAAGCTGGGGGAACGCCAGGGGGCCCAGGTCCTTTTCCATGTGCCGCAGCAGGGCGGCGCGGATGGTCTCGCGGTAGATGACCCGGCCGGACACCAGGGAGCGCACCATGGTCCCGTCGGCATCGGCCTGCAGCAGCGTTCCCACCTCGTTGACGTAGCCCAGCGGGTCCAGCCTGACTGGAACTGCCTCCACGTACACCATGGGCAGCCGCCCGCGCGCCTCAAAGAGGTCTTCTTCGGAGAGCCAGCCGGGATTCGGGTCAGGTGTGCGCACGTTCATGGTTAAGTTCTACCCCATGGGGCGGCGCTCCGAGATCCAGACGGTGGCGGGCGCGTTGGGGCTGCCAGCGTCCGGATTGGCCACGTGGAGGGTGCTCCCGAAGGCCTCCTCGGTGACGCTGGCCGGGAAACCGGCTCCAGCGAGCCGCTCCCGCAACGGTTCCAGCGGGCCGCCGTACTCGAAGCCCAGGCCGGAGCGGGACGGCCCGGACGCCGCCCGGACCAGCAGGACGCCGCCGTTCTTGGTCGTGAAGTCGGCGGTTTCGTCGTCGTCGGGCACGGGCCGCGGCCGCGCCCCGATATGCAGCATGGTGCGGACGGCAGCTTCCGGATCTGCGGTGTACCAGACGGCGACGACGGCAAGGGCGGGGTCGGCGTCGGCGCACTGGGCCTCGTGGACGGCCTTGTCGGCCAGGAAGCTGAAGCCGTCCGGCGCGCTGATGCGGCAGGCTTCGCCGTGGTCGGCCGTGACCAGTTCGGCGGGCACGGTTGCCTCCTCCTGTGCCGAGTCGTTGGTGCGGCGGGCAAACTCTGCCACGTCGCCCACCTCCACCGCGAAGACGGTGCGGCCGTCCTGCCCGGACCCGGCCTCCGCCCCATGGAGCGCCAGGCGGCCGGACGCGGAATCGAAGACCTGCCAGCCGCCGTCGTCCTCTGTTTGTGCCATCCCCAGTACGGTAAGGAACTGCTTCCAGGTGTCGGTGCGCGAGGTGAAGTGGACGGGGCGGACTCGGAGCATGGCGTTGTCCTTGGTGCTGGGTGGTGTGCGGCTGTATGGCCATGATGCCACGTGGCCGGCCGGTGCGCAGGGGCTTGTGGTAGGTCATTTTCCCGGCAGAATGGGGCCATGGCCGATGACCTCGAGGAACTGCTGGTGCCCGACGCCGCTGCCTGGCGCGCCTGGCTGGAAGCGAACCACAGCACCAGCCCCGGCGTCTGGCTTGTGCTGCATAAGAAGGGCGGCACGGTGACCGGCCTCGACTATCCGGCGGCCCTGGATGAGGCCCTGTGCTTTGGCTGGATCGACGGTCAGCTCCGGCGCCGCGATGATGAAAGCTCGTTTCAGCGGATGACACCCCGGCGGCCCAGGAGTATCTGGTCGGCCCGCAACGTGGGGCATGTCGCCCGGCTGGAAGCGGAGGGAAAAATGACCGACGCCGGCAGGGCGGCAGTTGCCGCGGCCAAGGCGGACGGCCGCTGGGAAGCAGCCTACGGCGGCCAGGCCGACGTGGAGGTCCCCCCGGACCTTGCGGCAGCGATCGCCGCGAACCCGGCCGCGCAGGAGATGTTCGATGTCCTGACCAAGACCAACCTGTTCGCCCTGGTGTTCCGGACCAACACGGCCAAGCAGGCAGCCACCCGGGAACGCCGGATCGCCGCGTTCGTGGAGATGCTGGCACGGGGCGAGACGCCGTATCCGCAGAAGAAGCGCCCCGCAGGCCGTGACTAGCTGCGGCCGCATGACGAACCGGATTCGGCTCCCGGCGGCCTGCCGGGTAAAATTGACGGTTCACTTGCGCTGGTGCCGTTCCCCGACCCGGGGGACGGCACTTGTGCGTTCAGCGACGGATCGATGACCCCATGCTCCCCAAAATTTTCGGACCGGCGTATGCCGCCCTTCGGCGCCGCCCCCTTCTGTGGACGGCCGCAGCCGTGGCCGTGCTCCTGGTGGCGGCGGCCCTGGTGATTACCGGAAACACGCGGACGGTCGACGGACAGCACGATGGTGCGGCACCCACGGCGCCCCCAGCATCAACGGCTCCCCCGGGGCCGCAGGCGCCACCGGCTGGCCAAGCCGGCTACCGGCCTGCCTACCATCTCACCCCGGACCAGCGGTGGATGAATGATCCCCAGCGGCCCTTCTTCCTGGATGGTCTCTGGCATTACTACTACCTCTACAACGCCGACTATCCGGAGGGGAACGGGACCGAGTGGTTCCACGCCACCAGCACCGATCTGGTGCACTGGGAGAACCGGGGCGTGGCCATCCCCAAGTTCCGCAACGGACTGGGGGACATCGAGACCGGCTCCGCCGTGGTGGACACGGAAGGCACCGCGGGCTTTGGCAAGGGGGCGGTCATCGCGGTGCTCACCCAGCAGCTCGACGGCGTGCAGCGCCAGTCCCTTTTCTACTCCACGGACCAGGGCTACAGCTTCCAAAGCTATGGACAGAACCCGGTGATGGAAAACCCCGGCGCGGAGCACTGGCGGGACCCGCGCATTGTCCGCGACGACGCCAACAACCAGTGGCTCATGCTCCTCGCTGAGGGCCACAAGATCGGGTTCTATACCTCCCCCGACCTTAAGCGGTGGACCTATGTGTCCGGGTTCGAGCAGGACGGGCTGGGAATCCTGGAGTGCCCGGACTTCTTCCAAATGGACATCGACGGCGACCCCGCCAAACGCACCTGGGTCCTGGCCGCGAGCGCCAACGGTTCCAAAGAAGGCCGCACCACCGGCCTGGCCTACTGGACCGGCGGGTTCGACGGCAAGGCCTTCACGGCGGACGGCGGCCACCAGTGGCTCGACGGCGGGGCGGACTTCTACGCGGCCGTCACCTGGGATGATCCGCGCCAAAGCGATGGCCAGCGGAAGGCATCCCGGCACGCCATCGGCTGGATGAACAACTGGGCCTATGCCCGGGAGTTGCCCACTGACGGTTGGTTCGGGGCGGCTTCGGTGGTCCGCGACATCCGGCTCGCGTCCGGCGCCGGCCGCCCCGCCCTGGTGCAGGCGCCCACCCCTGCGCTCCAGTCCTTGGAAGGGACGCCTGTCCAGGTGCCCGCCGGCCCGATCCGGGATGCCCGTACCCTGCCCATCCCGGACACCGGAGCGTTCAAGGCCGACGTCGAGCTGGAAAAACCCGCCGACGGCACCGGGAAAGCCACCCTGCTCCTGCAAAGCGGTGGCACCACCTACGCCACCATCGGCTACGACTTCGCGGCCGGCCGGGCCTTCATCACCCGGGACGGGGACGCCGCGGCCGGCGGCCAGGGGAAGGGACCCTCCGAGGGCAGCGGCGATTACCGCCAGGCCCGTTCGGTGGAGGCGCGCACCGCCGGCGGGACCGTGCAGCTGACCGCCTACGTGGACCGGTCCTCCGTGGAGGTTTTCGTGGACGGACAGTCCCTGACGTCCCTCATGTTCCCGCCGGCAGGTCCGAAAGAGGTCCGGTTGGCCGCTGACGTGCCCCTGACGCTGAAAGCCGGAACAGTCACGCCGCTGTCCGGTATCCGCTGAGCGCAGGCCCTGCCGGTTTGGCCGGGCTTGCCTGTCATACGGCCGGACCGGGCTGTTCAGTGGCCCGGCCGGCGGACATGACCGTGGCCGCTGCCTCCAGCGTCATCCAGGCCTGCAGCTGGGTGGCGAGCTCCACCGGCACTCCCGGCGGATAGGTCCGGTCCGCGGGTTGGCAGGCGTGAACGGAGAAGATGCTCCTGCCGGCCAGGGGCGCCTTTGCTTCACCGGCGCCCACCGGCCGCCGTCCGGCCCAGAACGCCTCGGCGGTGTCCAGCACCAACGCAGCGGCCGCAGCGCGGGCAGGCCCGGGTAGCCGCCGGTCCGCCGCGGCAAGCGCGAGGTACCTGCAGAGGATCCCGGTGAAGAGACCGCCGTCGCCCGTTCCTTCGCAGCGCAGCACCGTGCCGGCGTTGGCGTTGCCGCCGGCTGCCGGAACGGTCAGCAGCCGCTGGACGGAGTCCACCAGTGCGGCGGCCCGGGCCAGGTTGGCGTCGCCGCCCAGTTCCAGGAGGGCGCCCAGGACCGGGCCTTGGTTGTAGGTGTACAGCGACCGTTCCACCAGCACGTCCCCGGCAGGACCCAGCCGTGCACCGTCGAGGTAGAGTCCCTGATCCTGGTCGAAGAGGGTGGCGTCCAGCCAGTCCAGCAGCGTCTGTGCCATGCCGCGCCGGCCGGTGCGGGCATAGAACAACGCCACAGGTGCCGTGGCCGGGGTGTTCTTGAAATCGCGCTTCTTGCTCCAGAACGTCCCCCCGCCCAAATCGTCGGTGCAGGCGGAGTCGAACTGCAGGGCCAGTGCGGAACGCACCCGGGCGTTGCGCCGGCGTCCGGGCCGCTGCGCTTCTTCTGCGAGCTTGTCCAGCCGCAGGGTCGCCAGGGCCAGCCATGCCATGTCGTCGTAGTAGCTGTTCACGAGCGTCAGGGCATTGCGGAGCCTCATACCGGTGACCAGCCGTGAGGCTAGATGCCCTGCGCTGGGACGGTCCGGCCCGTTGAACCGAGCAGCCGGCGTGGCTCCGCCGGCCAGCTCTCGCAGGCCGGTGTCCACCAGGCAGTCCACGTAATGCGCCTGCCACCAGTAGTGCCACGGGGACAGCAGACGCGCGGCGGGCCTTGCGCCGCGGAGTGCGGCGAGCCACCGCTCCCGCGGCCGGCCGGGTTCTTGCCCCGCAACGGGTTCTTGCCCCGCCTCGGGGGCGTCCTTCCCGGCCGGGTGCCTGCCCTGCCACACCACGGCAGCGAGGTGCGTTCCGGGAAGGAGCAAGAGGTTCCGGCCGAACAGCCCGGTCACGGAGCGGGCCGCGTGGTCCGCACGGTCCTGCCAGGTGGCCAAGTCGGTGCTGCTGGGGGTCATGCCGTCCACCCTAGCGGCGGTGCCGGGTCCTCGGCTCCGCGGGGGTGAGTGCGGCGGCGCCGTATTTCAGTTAACATTCATTAACTGTTGCCCGAGGCCGCGCCGCGGCCGGAGGCACGCGCATCAAGGAGGATGTATGGACATCAAAGGCAGCGTCGCCCTGGTCACAGGCGGGGCCTCCGGGCTGGGAGCGGCCACCGCACGCAGGTTGTTCGACGACGGCGCCTCGGTGGTGCTCCTGGACCTCGCCTCCTCGGGCGGCCAGGCGGTGGCGGACGACCTCAACGGCCGCACCCAAGCCGGGCAGTCCGCCGTCTTCGCCGCGGCGGACGTGACCAGCGAAGCCGAGGTGCGGGCCGCCGTCGCAACAGCCGCCGGGCTGGGCCCGCTGCGGATCGTGGTGAACTGCGCAGGAATTGCCACTCCCGGCAAGGTGCTGGGCCGTGCTGGCGTCCTGCCGCTGGAAGCGTTCGGCCGCGTTGTCCAGGTCAACCTGGTCGGCACCTTCAACGTGCTGCGGCTGGCGGCCGAGGCCATGGCGGCCACCGAACCCGTCGCCACCCGGTTGGGCGGCCCGGAGCGCGGCGTCATCATCAACACGGCATCCGTGGCCGCTTTCGACGGGCAGATCGGCCAGCCCGCCTACTCAGCCTCCAAGGGGGCCGTGGCCGCCATGACGCTGCCCATCGCCCGGGAACTGGCACGCTCGCTGATCCGGGTGGTCACCATCGCCCCGGGCATCTTCGAAACGCCCATGATGGCAGGCCTGCCGCAGGAGGCCCAGGACTCGCTGGGCGCCCAGGTACCGCACCCGTCCCGGCTGGGGAAGCCGGCGGAGTACGCCAACCTGGTGGCGCACATCGTCGATAACGCCATGCTGAACGGGGAGACCATCCGCTTGGACGGCGCCATCCGGATGGGGCCGCGATGAGTTCCCCGGACATCCCGGACCTGCCGGCGGCGGACTTCTTCGCCGTCGAATCCATGCTGGGACAGGCCGAGCGCAACAAGCTGGCGGAGCTGCGGGACTTCCTTGCCGCCGACGTGGCACCCTACGCCGGCGACTGGTGGAACAAAGCCGAGTTCCCTGCCCACATCCTGCCCAAGCTGGCCGCCCTGGAACTGAGCACGCCGGCGCACCGGGGCTACAGCAACCTGTTCGCCGGGCTGGTCATCGCGGAGATGACCCGCGTGGACACCTCCCTGGCCACGTTCTTCCTGGTCCACCACGACCTCTTCGTCGAATCCCTGCACGCCTTCGGCTCGCCGGACCAGAAACGGCGGCTGCTGGCCGACGCCTCGAACCTGCGGATCACCGGCGCCTTCGCCCTCACCGAACCCCTGCACGGCTCCGACGTCGCCGGCGGCATGGAGACACGTGCCCGGCGGATTTCCTCCGGCACCGGAGAAGCGGACGACGCCGGCGACACGTGGGTGCTCAACGGCGCCAAACGTTGGATCGGCAACGGGACGTTCTGCGACTACATGCTGGTCTGGGCGCGCGACGAAGCCGACGGTTCAGTCCGGGGCTTCATCGTGGACGCCGGCCTGCCCGGCGTCAGCCGGAGCAGGATCGAGAACAAGATCGCGCTGCGGACCGTCCAGAACGCGGACATCGTTTTCAGCGAGGTGCGGGTGCCGGAGGCGGACCGCTTTAGCGGCATCAGCAGCTTCGAGGACACCAAGGAGCTGCTGCGCAGTTCGCGGATCATGGTGGCCTGGCAGACGGTGGGCCAGCAGCTGGCGGCGTTCGACGTCGCCCGGCAGTACGCTGTGGAGCGGAAGCAGTTCGGCCGGCCGCTGGCGCACTTCCAGCTGATCCAGCAACAGCTGGTGACCATGCTGGGCAACACCGTAGCCAGCATGGGAATGATGGCAGGGATCGCCAGGCTCCAGGACCAGGGCGCTGCGGGCATGCCGCAGGTGGCCCTGGCCAAGTCCTACCTCAGCGCCCGGATGCGCGAAACCGTGGCGCTGGGCCGGTCCATCCTTGGCGGCAACGGCATTGTCACCGACTACCGGATGGCCAAGATCTTCGCCGACGCCGAGGCCATCTACACCTACGAGGGCTCGTTCGAGGTCAACACCCTGATCGTGGGCCGGGCCATCACAGGCGTGTCAGCGTTCGGGGGTTGAGCCTGTCGAAACCGGTCACGCGCCCGGGTACGGCTGCTTCTCTCCTGCCTCCACGCGGATGTCCAGGCTGTTGTTCTTCACGGGCATGGGGCAGGTGCCGTAGGGGGTGAAGGCGCTGGGGTAGTTGATGGCACGGTTGAAGTCCAGGACCACGGAGCCGTCCGGGCGGGGCCGGGGCAGCGAAAGCTTCCGCCAGTCGTCCGTGGTGTCGCCGTTCGTTTCGTCGTGGAAGGTGACGGTCAGCGCGCCCAGTTTCTCCTCCTCGGCCTGCAGCCGGAACTCGTGGCTGCTGCCGGGGAGGCCAAAGACCACCTCACCCACGCTGCGGTGCACACCGTCCACCAGCGGGTTGGCGGTTCCGATCGGTACCTCCACCGGCTCAGGGTAGGGCACGAACCGGCCGGTGACGTCCCACTCCGGGTTGTACGGGTAGGTGGGGACGCCGTCGAACTCGGTGAACACCGGCGAGGCCGAATCCCGGGTGCGGATCGCGTATTTCCCGCCGCGCATCGCCAGTTCCACCACCACCTGGTTCCCGTCCGGGCCGCCGAACCGGACCCACATCAGCGACTCCTCGTCCGCGAGGACAGCGGACACGGTCCCGTCCACCTTTCCGCCCGTCTCCACCAGCGTGAGCCCGTCCGCCGGGACCGCGGTGAGTACCGCCGTCGTGCCGTCCACGGACCAGAGGCCCGGGGCGAGGTCGACGCCGGCCGGTGAGTCCTCGAGCCACTGGAAAGAGGTCAGGGTGAGCCAGCCGTGCGGGGCTGCCAGCGCCTTGTCCCGGTTGGTGCGGAAGCGCTGCCAGCGCTCGAACTTGGCTGCGGTGGTGGTGGACATGGTTCCTTCCGGTTGCGTGTGCCCACGCTACAACCACGGGTATTTCCTGTTCATTCCGCCGGTGGCGACATCTTTTGAGACAGATTCCACTGTGGCGCCGGACCGGGGGTAGCATCTTTAGCTAGTAACGTGGCTCACAGTATCCAGCGCAGTGTACGAGCCAAGTCCGAAACCCTCGAAAGATAGCTTCCATGGCTCACACTGCCGCACATCCCGAAACAGACCTGGCCTCCGAACTGAGGGCAGACGTCCGCCGTGTTTCCACCCTCCTCGGCGAATCCCTGGTCCGCCAGCATGGGCCCGAACTCCTGGACCTCGTGGAACAGGTCCGGCTGCTGACCAAGGAATCCAAGGAAGCGGCGCGCGGCGGCGCGGACGCCACCGGCCCCTGGAGCGCGCACGACGTCGTCGCCCAGGTCCGCGAACTGCTCGGCTCCCTGCCGATTGAGCAGGCAACCGACCTGGTGCGCGCCTTCGCGTTCTACTTCCACCTGGCCAACGCCGCCGAGCAGGTCCATCGGGTCCGCGGCCTGCGAAACCGGGCGGAAAAGGACGGCTGGCTGGCCAAGACCGTGGCGGACATCGCCGAGCAGGCGGGCCCGGACGTCCTCCAGGAAGTGGTCAACGGGCTGGACGTCCGCCCAATCTTCACCGCACACCCCACCGAAGCGTCCCGCCGCTCGGTCCTGGACAAGATCCGCAAGATCTCCGACGTCCTGTCCCACTCCACGGCCGAGGGGTCAACGGCGCGGCGGAGGCAGGACCGGCAGCTGGCCGAGATCATCGACCAGATGTGGCAGACCGACGAACTGCGCCAGGTCCGGCCCACGCCCGTGGATGAGGCCCGGAACGCCATCTACTACCTGGGCGGCATCCTCACCGACGCCATGCCGCAGATGTTGTCCGAACTCGCCGACCTCCTGGGTGAGCACGGTGTCAGCCTGGCCGCCAAGGACGCACCCATCCGGTTCGGTTCCTGGATCGGCGGTGACCGCGACGGCAACCCGAACGTCACCGCGGCCGTGACCCGGGAAATCCTCCAGATCCAAAACCAGAGCGCCATCCGCATCAGCATCGGCATGATCGATGAACTGATCTCCGTGCTCTCCAACTCCACCGCCCTGGCCGGTGCCGACCGCGCGCTGCTCGAATCAATCGAAACGGACCTGAAGAACCTGCCGGGCCTGGACAAGCGGGTCCTGGAACTGAATGCGCAGGAGCCCTACCGGCTGAAGCTCACCTGCATCAAGGCCAAGCTCATCAACACGGGCAAGCGGGTGGCAGTCAATTCGAACCACGAGCACGGGCGCGACTACAACGCCACCGATGAACTCATGGCCGACCTGCAGCTGCTCGAACTCTCGCTCCGCAACCACTCGGCAGCCCTGGCCGCAGACGGTTCGCTGGCACGGGTGCGCCGCGCCATCGCCTCGTTCGGGCTGCACCTGGCCACGCTGGACATCCGCGAACACGCCGATCACCACCACGACGCCGTCGGGCAGCTGATGGACCGGATTGGTGGCCCCGGGCTGCGCTACGCGGAGCTGAGCCGCGAGGAACGCTTCGAGGTGCTGGGCTCCGAACTGGCGTCCCGCCGCCCGCTCTCCGGCCACCCGATCAAGCTCGACGGCGCCGCCGACGGCACCTACGACGTCTTCCGGGAGATCCGGCGGGCCCTGCGCATGTACGGGCCGGACGTCATCGAAACCTACATCATCTCCATGACCCGCGGCGCAGACGACGTCCTCGCCGCTGCCGTCCTGGCCCGCGAAGCCGGCCTGGTGAACCTGTTCGGCGACAAGCCTTACGCCAAGCTTGGCTTCGCGCCGCTGCTGGAAACGGTGGAGGAGCTGCGGGCCTCGGCCGAGATTGTCGACCAGCTGCTGTCCGATCCCTCCTACCGGGAGCTGGTGCGGTTGCGCGGGGACGTCCAGGAAGTGATGCTGGGCTACTCGGACTCGAACAAGGAATCCGGCGTCATGACCAGCCAGTGGGAGATCCACAAGACCCAGCGCAAGCTGCGCGATATCGCGGCCAAGCACGGTGTCCGCGTCCGCCTGTTCCACGGCCGCGGCGGTTCCGTGGGCCGTGGCGGCGGACCCACCTATGACGCCATCCTGGCCCAGCCCAACGGCGTCCTGGAAGGCGAAATCAAGTTCACGGAACAGGGTGAGGTCATCTCGGACAAGTACTCCCTGCCCGAACTGGCCCGGGAGAACCTGGAACTCTCACTGGCTGCGGTGCTGCAGGGTTCGGCCCTGCACCGCACCCCCCGGACTTCCGAGGACCAGCGGGAGCGATACGGACACGTCATGGAGTCCATCTCGGATGCCGCGTTCGACCGCTACCGCAAGCTGATCGACCACCCGGACCTGCCCGCCTACTTCATGGCGTCCACGCCGGTGGAACAGCTCGGGTCGCTCAACATCGGCTCCCGGCCGTCCAAGCGTCCGGATTCGGGCGCGGGCCTCGGCGGCCTGCGCGCCATTCCATGGGTGTTCGGCTGGACGCAGTCGCGGCAGATCGTGCCGGGCTGGTTCGGCGTGGGCTCGGGGTTGAAGGCTGCCCGGGAAGCCGGTCACTCCGCCCAGCTGGTGGAGATGATGGACCACTGGAACTTCTTCCGGTCCGTGCTGTCCAACGTGGAGATGACCCTGGCCAAGACGGACATGGACATCGCCGGCTACTACGTGTCCACCCTGGTCCCGGAAGAACTGCACCACCTGTTCCGCACCATCCGGGAGGAATACGAACTCACAGTGGTCGAGGTCCGCAAGCTCACCGGCGAGGACATCCTCCTGGACGCCCAGCCCACGCTGAAGCGTTCCCTGGAGATCCGCGACCAATACCTGGATCCCATCAGCTACCTTCAGGTTGAGCTGATGCGCCGTATCCGGACCGAGGCGGAAATCAGCGGGGCCGAGATCGACGAGCGCCTCCAGCGGGCCATGCTTATCACCGTGAATGGAGTTGCCGCAGGCCTGCGCAACACCGGCTAGGAACGCCCGCTCACTTCCGGCGGCTTTTCTTCCGACGCGGGCTCACCTATTGCCGTTGGCATCCCAACGCGCGCTCACGTTTTGCGGTTCCAACCCAAACCCCCGCTCACGTTTTACCATTCCAACCCCAACCCCCGCTCACTCTCTTGAAGAGAGTGAGCGGGGGTTGAGTTTTTGGGGACAGGATGTGAGCGGGGGTTTGGGTTTTGGGGGACAGGATGTGAGCGGGGGTTGGGTTTTGGGGGACAGGATGTGAGCGGGGGTTGGGTTTTGGGGGACAGGATGTGAGCGGGGGTTGGGTTTTTGGCGGCAGGATGTGAGCGGGGGTTTGGATAGGGTGGAGGGCATGCCTTCCTTCCAGACCCGCCTCAAGATCACCGGGCTGCGGCCGGGGAATCCGCCGGAGTCCGTCATGGACGCCGCCGTGGAGGCGCTGGGCACCCGCCACCACGTGGAGGCGCACCAGCTGCAGATTGCCGGCGGGGTGCCGCAACTCAACCTTCGATTCCTTGTGGAAGCCACCGAGTACTCCGGTGAGAACCAGCAGGCGCTGGAGTCGGCAAGCATGATGCGCGACGCCGTCGAACGCGTTGCGCTGACAGGTGCGCTCAGCGTGCTGCGGCGCAGCCGCGGCAAGTGGCTGCCCGTCTAGCCTGCGTCCGGAATGGGCTCGTCCTCCACGGGGGACCTGTCGCCGCGCCGGCGGGTGACGATCAGCCCCACGACGGCGCCGATCACCAGGCCCACGGCCACCCCGATCAGGGAACTGGCCCAGAACGGCAGCCTGGTGGTTGACCCCGTAAAGTACCCCAGCCCGACGAGCCAGCAGGCCCAGAGGACCGCCCCCAGCCCGGCGCAGAGTCCGAAGCCGCGCACCGAGACATTTGCGACCCCTGACGCTGCTGAGGTTGCCAGCCGGCCGCCGGGGATGAACCGTGCGCCGATGATGGTGCCATAGGTGGACGACCGCCCGGCCTTGGCCAGGGCTGCATGGATGCCGGCGTGCACCCGGCGCCCCCATTTCCAGCGGTCCAGTACGTGGCTGAGCCGGCGGCGGAACAGGTGGAACACCACCATGTCGCCAATCCAGGACGCCAGGGCGGCGAGCACCAGGACGAGGAACACGTTGGCCCGGCCGTCCGCGGACAATGCGCCGCCGGTAATCACCACCATCTCCGAGGGGATGGGCGGGAAAATGGCGTCGCCAACCACCAGCGGGATGACCCAGAAATAGAGGGCCGCTCCCCAGCTGTCAGCGCTGCCGAAGTCCATTGCCACAAGGTACCGCACTTTTGCCGGCCCGGCGGTGCCCGTGACGGGCACCCACCCGGGGAGGGATACCGCCGAGGCCGTGCGTGCCCGGAACGCACGGTGGAGTGGGAAACTGGCGGCATGCGGATCACGGTTTTGCAGGGCGACATAACGCAGCGGCGGGTGGATGCGGTGGTCAATGCCGCGAATTCGTCGCTGCTCGGCGGCGGGGGAGTGGATGGGGCGCTGCACCGGGCAGCCGGTCCGGAACTGTTGGCTGCGTGCCGTCAGTTGCGGGCAACGGACCTCCCGCACGGACTCCAGACCGGCGCCGCCGTGGCAACGGCCGGATTCCGGCTGCCGGCCTGCTGGGTCATCCACACCGTCGGCCCGAACCGGCATGCCGGGCAGACCAACCGGGCCCTCCTGGTGTCCTGCTTCAGCGAAAGCCTGCGGCTGGCGGACTCCCTGGGCGCCCGCGGACTGGCGTTCCCGGCGGTGGGTGCGGGCGCTTACGGCTGGGCGGCGGATGCCGTCGCCCAGGCGGCCCTGGACGCCGTGGCCGGGTTCCAGGCCCTGCACCCGGCCAGCGACCTGGAGGTGGTGGAGTTCGTGCTCCACACGTCCGGGGTTGAAGAGGTGTTCAGGGACGTGTTCGGACAGCTTCGCTAAGGTCCAGGGCGCTGCGGTACTCTACTGGCCGGCCTGAGATCGGGTCGACGAAGCGGATGCCGCGGGCCAGCAGCTGCAGCGGTTTCGCGTAGTCGTCCGGGGCTTTGTCCAGCAGGTCAGGGTAGAAGGCGTCGTTGACGATCCCAAGTCCCAGCGAGGCCATGTGCACCCGCAGCTGGTGGGTCTTGCCGGTGTGTGGTTCCAGCCGGTACCTGGCAAGGCGGCGCCTGCCGGTGCCGCTGCCACCGGTACCCGCGGCACCCTCCGGGCCACCGTCGTCGAACGTTTCCAGCTGCTCTATCCTGGTTTCCGCGTTCGGCTCGCCGTCAATGACTTCCGCCAGCAGGTAGCTTCGGGACTTGGTCATCCGGTTGCGGACCACCACGGGAAATTCGACGGCGGGATGTCCCGGAGCGGGCTCCGCGGCGGCGACGCACTCGTACTCCTTCTGCACCTGCCGCTTCTCGAACAGCACCTGGTACTTGCCGCGGGTCTGCGGGTTGGTGGAGAAGAGCAGGACCCCGGCCGTCATGCGGTCCAGCCGGTGCATGGGAATCAGGTCCGGCAGGTCCAGCTGGTTCCGCAGCCGGACCAGGGCGGACTCCTGGATGTAGGTCCCGCCCGGGGTGGTGGGGAGGAAGTGCGGCTTGTCCACCACCAGCAGGTGCTCGTCCTGGTGCAGGATGGACAGCTCGACGGGCAGCCGGGTCTCAGGCGGCAGCGTGCGGTAGTACCAGATGAAGGTGTGGTCCTGGAGCGGGGTGCTGCGGTCCAGGGGGATGCCGCCCTCGCCCACGATCTCGCCGGCGTCGAACCGGTCCTCGATGCCCTGCGGATCGATGTGCCCCCAGCGGTGCATCATGTAGTCCATCGCGGTGTCCCAGGGGCCCTCGTCCGGGAGGCGGAGGCGGGTGGCGTTGACGCCGTCGCGCACGGGGAGGGGGGATTGCATCACCGCCCTATTCTACCGGTGCCCTTGGGCGGCCAGCGGGGCCAGGATCACGCGGACCACCGACGATAAAAAAGTTCTTGACAATAAAAGTTGTCGGTAGCGAGAATGGTGGCATGCAGGAAATTGCAGTCATCGAGGACCCGGCCGCGGCCGAAGCGTCGCTGGACCCCATCCGCACCAGCATCCTGCGGGAGCTGGCCCGGCCCAGCTCCGCAACGCAGCTGGCGGTTCGGGTGGGCCTGCCCAGGCAAAAGGTCAACTACCACCTCAAGGCGCTGGAGCGGCATGGACTGGTGGAGCTGGTGGAGGAGCGCCGCAAAGGGAACGTCACCGAGCGCGTGCTCCAAGCTACCGCAGCTTCCTATCTGATCTCACCGTCCGCGCTGGCCTCGATCTCGCCGGATCCGCACCGTTTCTCAGACCGTTTCTCCGCATTCTGGCTGCTGGCGCTCGCCGGCCGGATGGTCCGGGAAGTGGGAAAACTGATAGCCGGTGCCGCCGCAGCCCGGCAGAAGCTGGCAACGTTCGCCATCGACGGCGAGATTACTTTCCGCACCGCCGCCGACCGGGCAGCCTTCGCCGAGGAGCTCGGCGTGGAGGTCACCCGGCTGGTGGACAAGTACCACGACGACCGGCCCCCACAGGGGCGGCGGCACCGGCTGGTTGTGGCCCTGCACCCGGTCCTCAAAGAAACCTATGCCCCCAAGGCAACCAACGAATCCACTCCAGGCAAGGAACAGGACAAATGAACAACAAGCGCTCCTTTGAAATCGTCCACGACTCTGAGCTTCCCGGCACGCCCGAGCGGGTGTGGGAAGCCGTCACCGCCGGAACCCCGGCCTGGATGTTCCCCACGGACCAGTGGCCAGCGGTCAGGACCGTGGAAGAGTACCCCGGCCACCTGGTATCCAGGATGGAAGGCCCGGACGGCTGGTTCAACCAACTGGAACACGTCCTGGAGCCGCTGGACGGCGGCCGCGCACGCCTGCACTACGTCCACAGCGGCATTTTCGCCGACAACTGGGATGAGCAGTACGACGGCGCCAGCCGCCACACCGAGTTCTACCTGCACACGCTGGGCCAATACCTGCAGTACTTCGACGGCCGTCCCGTGGTGTTCACCGACATTCAGGCTCCCCCGGCTTCGCAGGCACCGGACGGGTTCGCCAAGCTGCGGGAAGCGCTGGGCCTCGGAACCGCCGGGCAGGGGGACAGCTTTGACGTGGAGCTCGACGGCGTGGGGCGGCTGGCGGGCGAGGTGGACTTCTCGAACGAGCACTTCCTGGGCCTGCGTACCCAAAACGCCTTGTACCGGTTCTTCGGCCGCAACGCCTTCGGCGCCCCGGTGGGCATGACGGTTCACGATTTCGGCGGCGCCGGCGACTCCGAGACCACGGCCAAGGCATGGGCCGGGTTCCTGGAGTACGTGTACGCGTAGCCACGCCTCCCGTTTGGCGCGAAATCGCCGGAGCGGTGCGGGATCGCCGTTCCGTTCCGGCGGTTACGCACACCTCCGGCGATTTCGGTGGCCCGGGTCAGCCGGTGGCCGGATCAGGCGATGGCGACGGCGGGGGCATGGATCAGTGACCGGCGCAGCTGGGGAGCGGCGTCCAGCCGGTCCTGGGCGGCGCGGAGTCCCAGCACCGCCGCCTCCAGTTTGTCCGGTGCGAGCGTGAAGGGCAGGCGCAGGTTGCGTTCAAAGGCGCCGCCGATCCCGAACCTGGGGCCGGCCGCGAGCCTGATGCCGAATTCCGGCGCCAAGACCGTGAGGGCCGTGCTGATGGGGGCGGGAAGCCTGCACCAGACGGAGAGGCCCCCGGCGGGAGGAGTCGTCTGCCAGGTGGGCAGGTGTTCCGCGAGCAGGCCGAGCAGGGTTGAGCGGTTGCCCCGCAGCGTGTGCAACAGTGCGGGCAGCGGCTCCTCAAGTGCCCGCACCAGGTGGGCTGCAGCCAGCTGCTCCATGACGGGGCCGCCCAGGTCCAGCGTGGTGCGCGCGGCGGCGAAGCGCTGGATCATCGGTTCGGAGGCGCGGATCCACCCGGTGCGCAGGCCGCCCCAATGCGACTTGCTCAACGAGCCGATCGATACGATTCCGCTGCCGAAGCCGGCCAGCGGAGTGGTGGCGATGCCGTCGAGGTTGAGGTCGCGCAGCGTTTCATCCGCCACCAGCACTGTTCCGGATGCGGCCGCCGCGCGGGCCAGCAGGCGCCGTTGTTCGTCGGGCATGATCATCCCAGTGGGGTTGTGGAAGTCCGGCACCAGGTAGGCGAGCTTGGGCCGCTGCTGGACCAGGGCCGATTCGAGGGCCGGCAGGTCCCAGCCGGACTCGGCGAAAGCCACCGGGACGGGGCGGCAGCGGGCGGAACGGATGGCATCCAGTGCGTGGGGATAGCTGGGGTGCTCCACCAGGATCCTGTCCTGCCGGTCGGCCAGGGTCCGGATGATGATGGTCAAGGCGTGCTGCGCTCCGGACGTGACCATGACCTGCCCCGGCTGGGTGGGTACACCGGCAGCCGTGTACCGGTCCGCAACTGCCTGGCGCAACGGCAGCAGTCCCAAGGCGTCATAGCCAAAACCCGGCAGCAGGGCAGGCAGCTCCGTCAGCGCCGCGGCGAAGGCCCGGTGCACCACTTCGCCGCTGGCGGGCAATGCCGAATAGGCCAGATCGATCAGCCCTTCAGGGGCGGTCAGGCCCGGCGCCGCCAGCGGGGAAGCGGATTGGGGTTGCGGGCCGAAAAGCGCCGGCCCGAACGGGGTCAGTTCCGGGATGCGGGTCTTGCCCCGGCTGCCTTGGCCGGTGCTCAGGAAGCCCTGGTCCCGGAGGGTGGCATACGCCGCCGTAACGGTTGTCCGGCTGACCCCGAGGACGGAGCCGAGCGAGCGCTCGCTGGGCAGGGCGGTATCCAGGGCAATCCTCCCGTCCAGGATCAGGAGCCGTACCACGTCCGCCAGCTCGCGGTAGGCCGGCCCGGTGCCGCTGTTCCACGGGCCGAGGAGGCGGGACAAAGCCTGGGGAGTGAGGACAGCCATAGAGCCAGTATCTCAAACTGGCTATGTATTCCAATGCCAGTTGCGTGGAATGGTTGTTCTCATGATGACCCGCAGACTTCTCCAACTCTTCACCGGCCTGGCCATGTACGGCATTTCGCTGGCCATGTTCATCCGTGCCGGCCTGGGCCTGGACCCCTGGGATGTGTTCCACCAGGGCGTTGCCAACCGGACCGGTTTGAGCATCGGGGTGGTGGTTATCGCGGTGAGTTTCCTGGTGCTTCTCCTGTGGATTCCGTTGCGGCAGTGGCCGGGGTTCGGCACCCTGTGCAATGCGGTTCTGGTGGGAGTGTTCGCGGACATCGGGCTGGCAGTGATCCCGCAGGTTTCCCTCCTGGCCGGCCAGATCGGCCTCCTCGGCGGGGCCATCGTGCTGAACGGCATCGCTTCCGCCTGCTACATCGGGGCACGCTTCGGGCCGGGCGCACGGGATGGGCTGATGACCGGCCTGGCCCGCCGGACCGGCTGGTCGGTCCGGCTGTCCCGCACCCTCATTGAAGTGACCGTGCTGGCTATCGGGTGGGTGCTCGGCGGCTCCGTGGGCGTGGGCACCGTGGTTTATGCCTTGGCCATCGGCCCCTTGGTCCATGTCCTGCTGCCGCGCTTCATGGTCCCTGCGGCGACGCCGAAAGCGGCAAGCAAGCCGGCTCCCGCCAACTGCTGAGTCCCCGCCAGGCCTGCTGCTGTCAGTCCGGCACCGGCTGGCACGTGGGGCAGAAGTAAATGTCCCGTTCCTCCTCGCCGTTGGGCTTGCCCAGGAGGCCTCGCTGGATGGGAGTCCCACACTTCAGGCACGGTCGTCGTTCCCCGCCGTACACCCAATAGCCGGGCCTGCCGGCCATCCTGCCTACAGGGAGGCCGCGGGCATTGAGGACAGTAACGCGGCGGCCGGGGCCGAGGTTGGCCTCCAGCAATTGTTTGGCGTCGGTCATCATGGTCCGGACGTCCACGACGTCGGCCACGGGCGTGGCGGGATGCACTCCCGACAGGAAGCACGCCTCGCAGCGGTAGATGTTGCCGATGCCCGCGAGATTACGTTGGTCCAGCAATGCCACGCCGATCGGTACCTCCGGGCGGGACCGGACACGGCGTTCGGCTTCATCCAGGTCCCAGTCCGGGCCCAGGAGGTCCGGACCCAGGAATCCCACGACGGAGTCCTCATTGGCCGTGGCCACCACTTCCAGGATTCCCAGGGAGAAGCCGACGGCGTCCGCAGCGGCCGTCCGCAGTACGCACCGGGCGGTGAATCCGGGCTTCCGCCACCGTCCGCCCGGCGGGTAGACCTGCCAGGCCCCTTCCATTTTCAGGTGCGAGTGGATGGTCAGCCGTTTGTCCTCCGGGCCCACCACCCGCATCAGCAGGTGCTTGCCGCGCGGGACCACTTCCTCGACGGTCCACCCTGCAAGGTTCAGCGTGGCAAACCGCGGCACACGGAAATCCGTGGCAAGCAGCGCCTGCCCCGCCAGGGCCTGGTGCAGTTGACGGGCGGCCCGCCAGACGGAATCCCCCTCAGGCACGGATCCTCAATCCCTTTGGCGTGGAGTAGGCGCCGGCGGCGCTGAGGGCTGCGGCAACGGGGGTGTCCAGGATTCCCTGCCCGTTCACCTTCTCCATGATCAGTTTGTCCACGGCTCCCCGGGTGACCACCCCGACCAGGGCAGCGCCGGCAGCCGCCAGGACGGCGGCGTCATCGCTGAACGCCAAAAGAGTCTTGCCACCGCGTTCCACGTACAGCACCAGCGCGCCATCCACCAGCACTACCAGGGCACCCGCCTTCCGGCCGGGGCGGTGGCCGGTACCGGCGTCGTCCCTCAGTGCGGGCCAGGGGAGGGCCGCGCCGAACGGGTTGGCGGGATCGGTGGCGGCAAGGGCCAGGGCCACCGGGTCCGCCTTGGCCAGTTGCGTGTCCTCCGAGTAGGAACGGAGCCGGTCCACGGTGGCGGGAACGGCGAACTGGGCGGCGCCGAGGTGTTCGATGAAGTAGCCGCGCCGGCACCGGCCCGCTTCCTCCAGCCGCGCCAGTACCTTGTACATGAGCCCGAAGCCGCCGAGGATTTGTTCGGCCATGACCGAGCCCCTGGTGACCACGCCATACCGGTCCAGCAGGAGTTCAGCAGTGGCGCGGGCGTGGATGGTGGCATCGAGTTCGGGCTCGGGAAGGGCGGACCAGCGGCCGGCTGCCGTAGCAGGCGTTGAAGCTCCCTGCGCTCCGTACCGGCCGCCGGCCAGCCCGGGGGAGCCCATCAGGCCGGTGCCGTGGGAGCGGCCCAGCCGGCTCAACCGCGGTGCCCGGGCGCGCGGGGCACGGGCCACTTGCCGGTGCGCTGTATGCCCGCCGGCGATCAGGGACCGGACCGGGGCGAATGTGTCGCCGGTAATCCTGCCGGCCCATGCGAGTTCCCACAGCGCGGTGACCACGTCCTGGTCGCTGAGGACGGCGTCCATGCCGCCGGCCACTTCGGTGAGCTGCCGGAAGAAGTACCCGCCACCGTTGTTCCGCAGGTGGTCCAGGAGGCGCCGGCCGGCATCTCCGGGCTCGAAGTCAGGGGCAGGATTGAGCGTCAACTCCGCGGAGTCAGCGAGGTGGAGGCTGATCCAGCCGTCGTTTCCCGGCAAGGATCCGGCGCCCGACCACAAGACCTCACCTGCCGCCATGAGTTCATCCAGCATGGCGGGCTGGTAGTTGGATACCCGGCTTGCCAGGACCAGCGGCTCCCAGGCCGAGGCGGGAACGGGGACCCCGGAGAGCTGGTCGATGGCGGTGATGATGCCGTCCAGGCCGCGCAGGGAGGGCTGGCCGCGCCCGCCGCCGGGGGTTCTGACATGCTGCCAGGCCGGCAGGAAGCGCCCATAGGCTGCGGCGTCCACCGGTTCCACTTCGGCGCGCAGCGCGGCCAGGGAGCGGCGGCGGAGCTTGCGCAGCACCTCGGCGTCGCACCATTCGCTGGCGACCGCCTGCTGGCCGACAGGTGAGGAGCTGCCCGATGGTGCCGGCTGATCAGCCGGCCGGCTTTGATCCCCCGACCCCGATTCCTGCCCGCCCGGCTCCAGCGGTGGGGCCTCGGGCGGGGTGGCGTGGGGCCGGAACTCTCCTTCCACGACGCGTCCGTCCGCTGCCAGCCGTTTCAGTGCCGTGCCCACCACGGCAACGCCCAGGCCCAGCCGGGTGGCGGCCTCGGCTGCCGTGAAGGGACCGTGTGTCCGGGCATACCGGGACACGAGGTCGCCCAGCGGATCGGCAACGGGTTCGATGAAGGCCAATGGCACACCCATGGGCAGCGGCACGCCGATGGCATCGCGGAGGCGGGCGGCATCCTCGACGGCGGCGAACCGCTCAAACCCGCCGATGTTGACCTTGATGGCGCGATTGGCCCGCTGGAGCGCGGCAAGGTGGGCGGCCGCGTCGGCGACGGCGGCGGGGGTGTCGGACTGCCCGGTTTCGGTGGCCTCAACCGAAGGAGAGGTTTCGGCAGGTTCCACGGCCGGAGAGGTCTCGGCAGCCTCAACCGGCGGCGCCGTGCCCTGCAACCGCGCGGCTGCCTCTTCCGGCGCGAGCGGGCCCAGCAGCCGCAGGAGGTCGGCCACTCCCTCCATGCCCCGCGCACGCCGGTCCGGGGTCAGCCGCTGCAGTTCGCGTTCGGTGGCCTCAATGACCTTGGCGTCCAGGAGTTCGCGCAGTTCCACCCGGCCCAGCAGTTCGTTGAGCAGCGTGGAGTCCAGGGCCAGGGCCGCGGCTCGGCGTTCCGCGAGCGGGGAGTCGCCTTCGTAGAGGAACTGGGCGACGTAACCGAAGAGCAGGGACTTGGCGAATGGCGAGGGCTGCTGGGTGGTGGTCTCCACAATCCGCAGCTCGCGCCTTTCCACGGAGGCGGCGATGTCCTTCAAGGCCGGCAGATCGTAGACGTCCTGCAGGCATTCCCGGACCGTTTCGAGCACGATGGGGAACGTGGGGTACTTCCTGGCCACGTCCAGCAGTTGGGCCGACCGCTGGCGCTGCTGCCAGAGCGGCTGGCGCTTGCCGGGGGTCTGCCGGGGCAGCAGCAGCGCGCGGGCCGCACACTCGCGGAAACGCGAGGCGAAGAGGGCGCTGCCGCCCACCTCGGCGGTGACGATCTGCTCCAGTTCCTCCGGGTCGAAGAGGAACAGTTCGGCGCCCGGGGGCTCGTCTTCCATCATGGGCACCCGCAGGACGATGCCGTCGTCGGCCGCCATGGCCGAGCCGTCCAGCCCGTACCGCTGGTGAAGCCGCTGGCCCACCGCGAGGGCCCACGGCGCGTGGACGGGCATGCCGAACGGGCTGTGCAGGATCACGCGCCAGTCGCCCAGTTCGTCGTGGAACCGCTCCACCACGAGCGTGGTGTCGCTGGGGACCACCTCGGTGGCCTGCTTTTGCTCGCTGAGGTACTGGATGAGGTTGTTGGCAGCGAAGTCGTCCAGGCCGCTGGCTTTGCACCGTTCGGTGGCCGGGCCGGGATCGGACGCGGACAGTTCGCGGACGAACGCGCCCAGGGCGCGGCCAAGGTCCACCGGGCGGCCCAGGGAGTCGCCCTTCCAGAATGGCAGCTTGCCGGGCTGGCCGAACGCGGGGGAGACCAGGACGCGGTCGTGGGTGATGTCCTCGATCTTCCAGCTGGTGGCGCCGAGGGCAAAGACATCGCCCACCCGCGACTCGTAGACCATTTCCTCGTCGAGTTCGCCCACACGCCGCCCACCCTTGGGCGCACGCGTCGGTTTTCCGTCCTCGGCCGGGGACGCCGAGCCTTCCGCCTCCGTGCCGATGATGTAGACGCCGAACAGTCCGCGGTCCGGGATGGTGCCGCCGGACGTGACGGCCAGCCGTTGCGCGCCGGGACGGCCCTCGATGGTGCCGGCATTCCGGTCCCAGATGATCCTGGGGCGGAGTTCGGCGAATTCGTCGGACGGGTACCGTCCCGCCAGCAGGTCGAGGGTGGCCTCGAACGCGGAGCGGGGGAGGGACGCGAAGGGAGCGGAACGGCGCACGGTGCTGAACCATTCCTCCACGTCGATGCTCCCAAGGGCCGTTGCCGCCACCGTCTGCTGGGCCAGGATGTCCAGCGGGTTGGCCGGGATGGCCAGCCGCTCGATCTTGCCATCCAGCATCCGTTCCACGGTGATGGCCGTGTGGACCAGGTCCGCCCGGTGCTTGGGGAACAGGACGCCTTGGGAGACCTCGCCCACCTGGTGGCCTGCACGGCCCACCCGCTGCAGGCCGCTGGCCACCGACGGGGGCGATTCGACCTGGACCACCAGGTCCACGGCACCCATATCGATGCCAAGTTCCAGCGAGGACGTGGCCACCACGCACCGCAGCCGCCCGGATTTGAGGTCGTCCTCGATCAATGCCCGCTGGTCCTTGGAAACGGAACCGTGGTGCGCCCGCGCCAGTACCGGATCTGCGCCGGCGGAACTGCCCGCTTGCGCCATCATGTGCGCGGGTGTGGCCGTTGACGCGGGAAGGCCCGACGACGGTCCCCCCGGGCTGCCCGGCCCGGCGTCGAGCCCTTCCGGGGCGGCGTCGTCCCAGCCGCCGCCCACGGCCACCAGCTGGCGTTCGGCGTAGATTTCGTTGAGCCGGGCGGTGAGGCGTTCGGCGAGGCGCCGGGAGTTCGCGAAGACGATGGTGGACTGGTTGGCCAGCACCAGGTCAACGATCTTTTCCTCCACATGGGGCCAAATGGATGCCTGCGGCTGGAGGCCGGAAGCGGGCCCGGAGTCGAACGCGCCCGCAGCGCCCTGCAGGTCCGACATATCCTCCACCGGCACCGACACCGTAAGGTCCCAGTTCTTGCTGGCCGGCGGCGCGACGATTTCCACGGGGGCGGAACCGGCCAGGAACTGTGCCACGAGTTCCCGCGGCTCCACGGTTGCGGAAAGCCCGATGCGTTGCGCAGGTTTGGGCAGCAGCGCATCGAGCCGCTCCAGGGACACCGCAAGGTGGGCGCCGCGCTTGGTTCCGGCCACGGCATGGACCTCGTCGATGATGATGGTGTCCACCTCGGTGAGGGTTTCGCGGGCCCTGGAGGTGAGCATGAGGAACAGCGACTCGGGGGTGGTGATGAGGATGTCCGGCGGGTTGCTGAGCAGGGCCCGGCGGTCCGCTGTGGGGGTGTCCCCGGACCGGACGCCCACGGTGATCAGCGGTGCCGGGAGCCCCAACCGCTTGGCTGTTTGCGTGATGCCGATCAGCGGCGAGCGGAGGTTGCGTTCGACGTCGACGCCCAACGCCTTGAGGGGCGAAATGTAGAGGACGCGGGTTTTGCGTTTGGGTGCCCGGGACCGCTTGCCTTTGGCCGGGGTTTCCGCTGCGGGATCGGGGGGCGGCGGGGCCGTGCCGAGGAGGCGGTCCAGGGCCCACAGGAAGGCGGCGAGGGTCTTGCCGGACCCGGTGGGCGCCACCACCAGTGCGTGCGAACCTGACGAGATGGCAGTCCAGGCCCCGGCCTGGGCCGGTGTTGGTTCGGAAAAGGCGCCCAGGAACCAGTCCCTGGTGGCGCGGCTGAATTGGGCCATGGGCGCAGCGGAGCCGGGAGCGCTGCCGGCAGGACGCTGTTCCTGGTTCATGCCTCCATCATGCCCCAAGGCACCGACACTGGGTTTCGACGGCCGCCGCGACCCGGCGTGGGTGCCGGGTCGCGGCCAGGTCCGCCGGGCCGTGCGCGGTCAGGCCGGTTGGAACGCCCCGATGGAGAGCAAGGTGATTTGCGCGTTGCCGCAGGCCTTGGTGGGCTGCGGGAGGAACAGGGAGTCGGTGTCCTCGGGCGGGTAGACCCGGTAGCCGGCGGCATCCACCGGCGAGCAGTCCATGTAGTTGCCGGCCTGCGTGTAGCGCAGTACCGCGGTGCCGGTCTGGCCGGGGGCCAGCAGGACGTCAACCACTCCCGTGGAGTCGTCGCGCGCGGCCGGGGCTCCGATCGGGGCGCCTGCGGCGTCCGCAACCAGGGAGACGCCGGCGAATCCCTTGAGGATGCAGGGTTCGGTTCCCTTGTTGGTGAGGTTGAGCTTCATGTAGACGCTGCCCGCCGCGCCGCCGCCGGAGGCATCGGTGGCGGCCGTGAGTCCGGCCGCCTTGCACAGGGCAGGCGCTCCGGCGGCGGTGGTGCCGGGGGCGGGGGAGTCCGGCGTCGTGGCAGGTGCGGAGGACGACGGCGGGGCCGAGGATGCCGACGACGTGGGCGACTGGCTGGCCTGCCCGGTGGCGGGCGTCGTCGTCGTTTGGGACTGCGGCTGGCTTGGAGCGCACGCGGTGAGCAACAGCGTTGCCGTTGCGGCCGCCGTCGTCAGGGCAATCGCCTGGGAAATTATCTGAGACCTCATGGCACCACCTTCGCCGTACCGGTTGCCCGCGTCAACGATGCCACCTGCCTTGGCGGCAATTTGATGCCCGGATCGTGATGATCCGGCCACTGGAAGGCTTCCGCGGGATGGCATGCGGCGGCGCACCCCGGCCGGGAGGGGCCATCCTCAGTCCGTCTCGGGTCCCGTGCAGTACGGGCAGTCCTCGGGGCACTCCGTCATGCCGGCACCACCGCCAGGTCCAGGCCGTCTGCGAGGTGGAACAGCCGGCGGCCCCCCGCGGGCGCGGTCACCCACACGATGCCGCCGTCGTCCGTCCTGTCATCCACCACGCCGCTGAAGGCCACCCGGCCGTTCCTGCGGAGTTCCACCAGGTCGCCGGTCTCGACCGGGTCCCAGCGGACAGGGCTTTTTACGCGGCTCGTCATTGAAGTCACGGGCATTCCTTTGCACGGCGTGGTTGCGGCGGCAGCTGCCGCCCAATGAAGCCATCAAACAGGGACGCTGCCGCCCAACTCAATGGAGGAGTGACCACGCTCCACGCTCCTTCTTTGTGCAGGCCTCCAGCAGGCTGGTGCAGGGGTCCGGAAGGCCCGTGTGCCATCGGGAAGGGCGGGGTTAGACTGCCTGCGTAAGCGTCGGCGATCGAAGGAGAAGTTCATGGACTACACCGGAAGCCAGTCGGAAAAGGCAGTCACAGCCGGTGAACTGGGCCGCAGCCACATCGGGCAGACAATCAGCTTCCAGCCGAATGAATTCACGGTGGTCTTCGGCAAGCTCGCAGGAATCGCGCGGACGGAAGCCATGGTTTACATCTCCCTGACAGGGGTGGGGAACGGCACGCACCTGAAGGATGAGTACGACCTGCCGGCTGCCCACGAGGTGTTCGTTCCCGTGGACGTCATCACCAACGCCGAATCCACCATCAAGGATTTGTTCGGCAAGGTCCAGGAGAACCTCCGCGGGACCGGCCACAAGGGCGGCGAAGACCGGACCGACCGGCTGTAGCCCCGGAAACCTGGCTGATGGCCGGCATCGTCTTCGATGCCGGCCATCAGTGCTTGGGACGCCAGTGCACCATATCTCTGTTGGAAGGAACATCATGGGCAACGAAGCTGCATGGCAGGAAACCACAACCGCGGGCCGGTTCGCCGGCAGGACCGTCATTGTCACCGGTGCAGGCTCGGGCATCGGGCTGGCAACCGCGCTGCGCGTCGCCAAGGAAGGCGGGCGCGTGATCGCGGCGGACATCAGCAAGGAACGGCTGGATGACGTTGTGGCCGGGAACCCCGGCCTGGACCTGGTCGCCGTTGCCGGTGACATCTCCACCGAAGAGGCCGTGGCGGCAGTGGTGGCGGCCGCCGGCGGCAGGGTGGATGCGCTGGCCAACGTTGCCGGCATCATGGACAACTTCGCCCCCATCCACGAGGTGGACGACCAAGTCTGGGAGCGGGTCTTCCGGATCAACGTCACCGCGCTGATGCGACTCACCCGTGCGGTGGTGCCGCTGATGCTGCAGGCGGGCACCGGCTCCGTGGTCAATGTCTCCTCGGAGGCCGGGCTGCGGGGTTCCGCCGCGGGTGCGGCCTACACGGCCTCCAAGCATGCAGTGGTGGGCCTTACCAGGAACTCTGCCGTCATGTACGGCCCGTTGGGGCTGCGCTTCAACACCGTGGCGCCGGGCGCAACCATCACCAATATCGAGGCGAACTGGGGTTCGGAGCTGGCGGCGGGGCGGCTGGGTCCGCTGATGCAGGCGAACATCCCGACACCCGCCACCGCCGCGCAGCTCGCCGCGTCCATCACCTTCCTGCTCAGCGACGACGGCACGAACGTCAACGGCGCCGTGCTCGCTTCCGACGGCGGCTGGTCGGCACTGTAGCGGGCAGCACCGCTGCCGGCAGGCACTTTAAAGCCAAGCGGACGACGCCGGGTGCGGCCCGTCGTCGTCCGCCCACCCGGGCAGCACCCCGCAGTGCGGCCTAGTACGCCTTGACGCGCTGGTCCACCACGAGGTGGACCAGCGCGAACGTGCGGTCCCGGTCGATGGCCGCCAAGGCGGCGTCCAGGGCCGCCGGCACGTCGCGGTCATCCCTGACCGTGATGCCAAAGCCACCGAACGCCGTGGCCATCAACCCGAAGTCCGGGTTCTTGAGTTGGGTGCCGGAGACCCGCTGCGGGTAATGCCGTTCCTGGTGCGTGCGGATGGTGCCGTACTCCTGGTTGTCCATGACCACCACCAAGGGTGTGGCGCCATACTGGGCGGCGGTCGCCAATTCCTGGCCGTTCATGAGGAATTCGCCGTCCCCCGCGATGGTCACGACGCGCCGGTGCGGCTCGGCCAGCGATGCGGCAATGGCGGACGGGATGGAGTACCCCATGGAGCCGTTGCGGGCACTGAGCATGGACGCATAGCGGCGGGTGGGGAAGTACCGGTGCGCCCAGTTGGTGTGTTCGCCGGCCCCGAAGGTCACCACGGCGTCCTCGGAAAGCCGGGGCACCAGGTTGGCCATCAGGGTGTCCATCCTGGCCTGCCCGGCCCCCGGGGCAGCGGGCGGCAGCGCGGCAAAGCGTTCCTGTTCCGCCCTCATCCGGGCCGTCCAGTCACGCCACTCGTCCTTGACCGGCAGCGCGACGCCCTGGAGGTCGCGCACGAAGGCCTCCGGTTTGGCCAGGATTTGCCGGGACACCGGGCCGGACCGTCCGCGCAGCGACGGGTCCACCGTGACCAGGAAGTTCTCCTTGGTCCAGTCCTGCCGGCAGACGAAGCCATCCGTAATGACATCGCCTGGGACCGTGCCCACAAAGACCAGCAGGTCGGTTTCCTCCAACAGGTCATAGGTGGGCCGGGGGCGGCCGTACCCGATAGGGCCGACGTAGGACGGCGAATCGAAGGGAACCGTTCCCTGGGTCCGCCACTCGGCAGCGGCCGGGATGTGGTGCCGTTCCAGCCACCCGGTGAGCTGGAGGGCGGCTTCCTGGGTCCAGTCGTTGCCGCCAGTGACGAACAGCGGCTTGCTGGACCTGGCCAGGGCGGCTTCAAGGGCTGCGGAATCCGTGCTGCCCATGCCGCCGGCTGCCACGGGAATCGCCGGATGCAGGGCCGGGCTGACCTGCCGCCGGATCACGTCCTCCGGCAGGCCGACCACCACGGGGCCGGGCCGTCCGCTCATGGCCGCGAACATCGCTTCGGCCACGATTTCGGAGGCCCGCTCCGGGTGGTCAAGGACCATGACCCTTTTGGCTCCGGTATCGAACCAGGACTTGATGTCGAACTCCTGGAACGCCTCGCGGTCCCGGTGGGCGAACGGGATGAGCCCCACGAAGAGCAGCATGGGGGTGGAATCCTGCCAGGCGGTGTGCAGTCCCACATGGGCGTTGGCCGCGCCCGGCCCGCGGGTCACCATCGCCACCCCCGGACGCTGGTTCATCTTGCCGTCGGCCTCGGCCATGTAGGCGGCGCCGCCCTCATGGCGGCAGACGATGGTTTCGATGGCGGACCCGTGCAGGCCATCGAGCACATCGAGGAAGCTCTCGCCGGGAACAACGTAGGTGCGCTCCACACCATGCGCCACCAGGGAATCGACAATGACGTGCCCGGCGGACTTCAGGGTTGGCTGCGCGTTCTCCGGCACGTGTGGGCGGAGGTCCTGCCGGTCATCGACGACGGCGGCGGGCTGGGAACGGGATGCGGTCAGGGAGGGCTGCGGCTCTGGAGTCATGTTCTTTCTTTGGTTCGAAGGGTGGCGGAAGGTCCGGGTCAGGTGATGGGTGTCCGGTTGGCGATGACGGGGGAGGT
>NZ_QEHL01000017.1:0-26758 GCF_003116525.1 Pseudarthrobacter sp. AG30
CTCCTACTACATATCGTCTAGAGCGGAAACTTTCCTGACAGTTCCAGCCCGGCCGCGCAGGTCCAGGCGTCCAGGCGTTCGTCGTCGGAGGGACCGCCGTCGAGCGGACTGGTCAACCGCGGCCGGCGCACCCAGCAGCCTGCTTCCTCTGCGATCAGGGCACCGGCCGAGAAATCATGCTCGTTCAGGCCGCGTTCGCCGTAGGCGTCGTGTGTCCCGTCCGCCACCATGCACAGGTCCAGGGCAGCGGAGCCGAGCCGCCGCACGTCGGCGAAGCCATCCATCAGCGTGGCGAACGCTGCCGCCTGCTCGGAGCGGACGGCCGGCTCGTAGCTGAACCCGGTGGCCAGGATCTGCCCGGTACGGCCCGAAACCGGCCCTTCCAGCCGGGTGAGCGTTCCCCGCTCCTCCAGCCACGCGCCCTGGCCGCGGGCGGCGTAGTACACCCGCCCCAAGGCTGGGGCATTGACGACGCCGGCCTGCCAGACGCCGTCGGCATCGGCCACTGCCACGGAGGTGGCGTAGTAGACGATGTTGCGGATGAAGTTGGTGGTTCCGTCCAGGGGATCGATGGACCAGCGGTACCCCGTGGATTCAGCGGGGCGAGTCGTTCCCTGTTCCTCCCCGGTGACAATATCGCCAGGGCGGGCGGCGGCGATCACGGCGCGCACGGCGTCCTCGGCGGCGATGTCGAAGGCAGTGACCCAGTCCCCGGCCGCACCCTTGTTGTTGGGGTCCAGGGCGTTGCCGTCACGGCCGGACAGCACCTGCGCACCGGCCGCGGCGGCCTGGCGGGCCACATCCAACAGTTCAGACGCGGATGTCATGCGCTTTCCTCCACAGTGGTGTCGTCGGGCGTGTTGTGGCGGGCGCTGCCTTGGTCCGGGCTGCCTTGGTCCGCGGCGTGGTGGTCCGCGGCGTCGGCGTCCGGTGTGGTGCCGTCGGGTGCGGCGTCGCCCAGGGCTGCCGGCCCGCCGTCGAGCAGCTGCCTGAAGCCGTCCTCATCCAGCACCCGGATCCCCAGCTGTTCGGCCTTGTCCAGCTTGCTCCCGGCGCTTTCCCCCGCCACCACGTAGCTGGTGTTCTTGGAAACGGAGCCCGCGGCCTTGCCGCCGCGCAGCAGGATGGCTTCCTTGGCTTCGTCGCGGCTGAAGTTGGGCAGCGAGCCCGTCACCACCACGGTGAGGCCCTCCAGGGTCCGCGGCATGGACTCGTCCCGTTCGTCCTCCATGCGGACGCCCGCAGCCGCCCACCGGTCCACGATCTCCACGTGCCAATCTTCGGCGAACCACTCTTTGAGGGCGGCGGCGATGGTAGGTCCTACGCCGTCAACGTGGGCGAGCTCCTCCTCGCTGGCTGCCCGGATACGGTCCATGGTGCCGAAGGCCTGCGCCAGGGCGCGTGACGCCCGCGGGCCCACGTGCCGGATGGACAGCGCCACCAAGACCCGCCACAAGGGCTGCGTCTTGGCCTTCTCCAGTTCCTTGAACAGTTTCTGGGTGTTGGCGGTTGGCTTGGATGGCGATTTGGCGGTGCCCTTGCTGTAGAAGTACGGCACCAGCTCGAACTCCCCGGTGGGGACGCCCTTGGACTTCTTCTCCCGGCGGATCCGTACCTCGGCCAGGTCCTCGGGGGTGAGGTCGAACAGCCGTGCTTCGGACGTCAGCGGAGGCACTTCAGGTTCGGCCGGCTGGGTCAGGGCGATGGCCGCTTCCCAGCCCAGGGCCTCAATGTCGAACGCGCCCCGGCCGGCCACGTGGAATACCCGCTCGCGGAGCTGGGACGGGCAGGACTTGGAGTTGGGGCAGCGGACGTCCACATCGCCTTCTTTGGCGGGGGCCAGCGGGGTTCCGCAGGAGGGGCATTCGGCGGGCATCACGAAGTCCCGGACCGGCGGATCCTGCTGGTCCCGGAGGGCCAGGACCGGGCCAACGATCTCGGGGATGACGTCCCCTGCCTTCCGCAGGATGACGATGTCGCCGATCTTCACGCCCTTGGCTTTCACCACGTCCTGGTTGTGCAGCGTGGCCATTTCCACGGTGGATCCGGCCACCTTGACCGGCTCCATGACGCCGAAGGGGGTTACGCGGCCGGTGCGGCCCACATTGACCTGGATGTCCAGCAGCTTGGTGTGGACTTCCTCGGGCGGGTATTTGTAGGCCACCGCCCAGCGGGGAACGCGGGTGGTGTTGCCCAAGGCGCGCTGGGTGGCGAAATCGTCCACCTTGATCACGATGCCGTCGATTTCGTGGAGCAGCTTGTGGCGCTGGTCCCCGTACCGCTGGATGAAACCCAGGACGTCGTCGCGGGCCGCCAGCACCTCGAAGTACGGGCTGACGGGCAGGCCCCATTCTTTGAGCTGATGGTAGGTTTCCGACTGGCTGCGGGCTTCAAGCCCCTCGCGGGCGCCGATGCCGTGCACGAACATTTTCAAGGGCCGCTTGGCGGTTTCGGCGGGGTCCTTCTGCCGCAATGAACCCGCCGCCGCGTTGCGGGGGTTCGCCAGCGGGGCTTTGCCGGCCTCGATCAGGGCGTCATTGAATTCGGCGAACGCCTTGGAGGGAATGAAGACCTCGCCGCGTATTTCCATCTCGGCGGGAAAGCCGCTGCCCTGCAGTTCCTGCGGGATTTCCTTGATGGTGAGCAGGTTGTGGGTGATGTCCTCGCCGGTGGTACCGTCGCCGCGGGTGGCCGCGCGCACCAGCTTTCCGTCACGGTACAGGAGGTTGACGGCGAGGCCGTCGATCTTGAGTTCAGTCAGCCATGCGGCTTTGGTGCCGCCGTCACCGATCTTCGCGATGCTTGCCTCGGCCCGGTTGAGCCAGGCTTCGAGTTCCTCAAGCGAGAAGACGTCCTCCAGGCTGTACATCCGCTGCAGATGCTCCACCGGGGCGAATGCGGCGGAAACCTCGCCGCCGACTTCCTGGGTTGGCGAGTCATTGGCCACCAGTTCCGGGTGCAGGGCCTCAATCTCTTCCAGGCGGCGGAAGAGGGTGTCGAACTCGGCGTCCGAGACCAGGGGCGCATCCTCCTGGTAGTAGGCGAACCGGTACTTCCGCACCAGGTCCGCGAGGTTTTCGTATTCCTCGCGGAGGGCTTCGGTGGGGATGGCCTCGGGCTCGTGCGGGGCCGCGGTCCGGGCGGCGGTCTGTTCTGCGGGTCCTGGTCCTGTACTCACAGACCTATCTTGCCCTACCCCTCCGACGATTTCCTTGGCAGGGCGGCGCGGCACGGGACAGGGCGGCGCGGAGCCGGCGTCAGTGCGACCGGAGCCGGTTGCGGTTCCACCAGGTGAACGCGCCGGCCGCTATGGCCAACAGCACCGTTCCCAGTGCGATGGGCAGGAGCGCCGGGCCGCCGGGGCCTTCGCCCCGGGCGGGAGAAACGGCAGCCAGCTGGGTTGGCGCCGCGGACCGGGTGACCGGGCTGTTCCAGTCCACCCCGCTGGAAGGACCGGTGGGCGGGCGGTACCCGGCGTCGGCCGATGGGACTGCGGTTGGCGCGCCGTCGGATGCTGCTTCCGCGTCTGCAGCCGGCACCGAAGCGTCGGCTGGTGGCGCGGTGGCGGCCGGAGGCCCGGCGGGCTGTGGCGGCTGGACCGGAGCTTCGGCGGCGGGAGGCGCGGGCTGGGCGGTCGGCGGTACGGGGTCCTTGGACTTGCGCGGCCGCCCGGTTTGGCCGGTGTCCGGACTGCTGGCAAGGACGGGCAGGCAGAGCAGCCCGCAGTCCGGCGCCGTTTGGGTTCCCGACACCTGGGTGGATGAAGGCTGGGCAGGTGCGGCCAGGGGGGCGGCGGCCGCCGCCCCGGCCGGGAAGATGCCGAGGGCCAATGCCATGACAGCTGCTGTTGCCGTCGTCGAAACAGTGCGGAGAACCGGTGCGGACGGGGCCATTGCTACCTTTCGCTGCGCGCAGTCCCCCCACCGCGGCTTTCTGGTGTCCCCGGTAGTCTTCTACAGCGCCGTGCGGGGCCGCAAATCCGCGGCTGCGGCGGCCCCGCACATCTCCGGGCTGCTCAGTCCCGGTTTTCGGGCGGCAACGCCACCTGGATCTTCCGTGCCTTGCCGCGTCCCACCACGTAGCCCCGGCCGGGAATGAAGTCCGGGCTGACCCGGCCCAGGGAGGTGTTGAGCAGGCCGTCCCCTTCGATATCCCCGGGGTTGAGCAGCAGTCCCCGCCGGCCGGATTTGAAGGGCTGGGCAAGCTGCCAGGCCGAGGACCAGGTGGAGGACTCGGACTCGCCGATCACCCACTGGTCTGCCTTGAGGGACGCCGTGACCAGCTGGGCAATGCCGGATTCGGCGATGGTGTCCGTGAACTCGGTGAGGCCCTCGATGAAGATGGCCACCGAACCGGGGTTTCCGGTTGAGTGCTCCACCAGGTCCTCCACCATCTCGGCGAGATCATCCGGGCCCACCACGGAACGGTTCCAGATGGGCAGGGACGCGACGGCGGAGCGGCGGGAGCCGAGGTAGATCAGCTCGGTGGCGGGGTTGGACCGGCGCAGCGCGTAGGCCAGGGTGACCAGTGCAACGGTACGCCCGGACCCTGGCGGGCCCGCCAGGAGCAGCGGGCCGCGGGCCATGACCTCGGCCGGCTGCAGCGATTCGTCGTCCACGCCGATGACGGGCAGGTCCGGGCTGCCGGCGGGCAGGACGTCCAGGTCCACTTGGTCGGGGAGCCGTTCGATTCCGGGGGCGGTGTCCAGGCCCTGGCGCTGCATGGCTTCGCTGAGTTTGTGGACTTCGCGGGCCTGCAGGGCCAGGTTCGAGTTACCGCCCAGGACTGCCAGCTGGACTTCGAGGCCGTCGAGGAGACCGCGCCCAGGGGGCGAGGTGGCGGTAAGGACGTCCCTGGGCACATCCAGGGAGATGTAGTCGTCCTCGGAGGACAGTCGCAGGACCAGCCTGCGCTGGATCGAGGCCAGCAGGGAGGCCGGCACGGCGTTTGGCCGGTCGCCCGTCACCACCAGGTGGATGCCCAGGGTGCGGCCGTCGGTGGCCAGCTGGAGGAAGATGTCCCACAGTCCGGAGAGCTTGCTGTGCTCGTATGCCTCACGGAACGCCGACATGCCGTCCACCAGCACGAAGATCCGCTTCTCGTCCGGCCGGTTCGCGAGCTTCCGGTATTCGACGATGGTGGACGCACGTACCTCGGCGAACTGCGCTGACCGCAGCTCGGCGATGTCGCGCAGGAGCCGCAGCAGGCGCCCCACGCGTTCGACGTCGTCGCCGTTGATGATTTCACCGACGTGCGGAAGCTCCTCGAGCATCCGCAATCCCGCGGAGCCGCAATCGATGCCGTAAACGTGGACCGGTCCGCCGCGCGGAGTCACCGCGGCGGCAATGGCGATGCCCCGCAGTGCGGCCGACTTGCCGGAGCCGCCCGTGCCGTAAATGGCCATGTTGCCGTCCCTGTCCGGTTCGTAGAACACGGTGGGCTGCTCCTGGTGCACGGGGTCGTCGGCAACGCCCAGCAGCAGCTGTTCGTCCGTGCGGGGATTGGGCAGCTTGGAGAAGTCGTAGGTCTTGGCCAGCTCATCCAGCCACGGCTTGCGGGGCGCCCTGATGTCCAGCGAGTCCGCCGCGTGCACGATCGTGGACGTCATCCGTGCAATGTCATTGGGGCCGGCAGGCTCCTGCGCCAGGGGCTTGTCGGGCGCGGGCGCCTCCCAGCTGGGACCGGAACCGAAGGCCATCTCCACGATGTCAATCTGCGGCCGCTGCGGCTTGTCCGTGGTCCAGCCGCCCGCGTAACCGGTTTGGAACCCTTGGATCCTTCCCGGGCCGGTCTTGGCTGCGCCACGGCCCGGGATGGCGGGATCGAAATAGGCAGCGTCCGGGACGCCCAGGATGTCCGTGGCGTCCTCCTCGTCGGCCATGCGGAGGGCCACGCGAAGGTTGGTGTTGGCGCGGAGGTTGTCCTTGATGACACCGGCCGGCCGCTGGGTGGCCAGGATGAGGTGCAGGCCCAGGGACCGTCCACGGGCCGCCACGTCCACCACGCCGTCAACGAACTCGGGAACCTCGTTGGCCAGGGCGGCGAACTCGTCCACGATGATGATCAGGTAGGGCGGTGCGTCCGGGTCGGCTTCCCGCTGCAGTGCCAGCAGGTCCTTGGCCTTCTTCCGGTTCAGCAGCTGTTCGCGGTAGTGCAACTCGGCGCGCAGGGACGTTAGGGCCCGGCGCACCAGGTGCGGGGAAAGGTCGGTGACCAGTCCCACGGTGTGCGGCAGGTTGATGCAGTCCGCGAACGCGGCGCCGCCCTTGTAGTCGACGAACAGGAAGCTCACCCGGTCCGGGCTGTAGGCGGCGGCCATGCCCATGACCCAGGACTGCAGGAACTCGGACTTTCCTGCACCGGTGGTACCGCCCACCAGGGCGTGCGGGCCTTCATTCTTCAGGTCGAGGTAGAGCGGTTCGATGCCTTTGGAACCCACGAGTGCGCGGAGGGTGCCGTTGTCCTTGCGGTTCGCCACGGCGGTGGCGTGTACGGAGTTGTTTTCGGTCCAGCGCTCGGCCACCGCCTGCGGGTTGTCCAGGAAGTCCTTGCCGATCAGGGTGGCGTAGGAAACGGCCCGCGGCAGGTCGGAGTCGTCGTTGACCGGCTTGCCCACATCCACCACGGGAGCCAGCATCCGCGCGAGCTGGGCCGCCAGCTCCGCGTCCACGCTCTCACAGCTGACCGGGTAGGTGTGCCGGCCCAGGCGCACCTGTCCGGTGGTGGTGCCGTGCTCGCCGTCCACCACCATGAAGTCGCGGCAGGCGGCCGGCAGCGCCTGGATGTCCGTGGCCACCCACAGGACGTGGACGCCGGCGTCGGGTCCCCGCTCGGCCAGCCGGGTCAGCCGGCCGCGGTCGACGGGCGCGTCATCCTCCACGACCACCAGCACGGCGGGCAGGACAGGCTCTTCGAGGTCGTGCTTGTCGGGGTCGATGCCCGGGCGCAGCTCCGGGCCCGACCGCTTGGCCGCGGCTTCGCGGGCGTCCACCAGGTCCTCAAGCCGGGCCAGCAGGGAGGATCCGCCGGCCGAGCCCGCCGCAAGGTGGTCCCCGCCCAGCGGGCTGTGGCCGGAGCCGACGTGCGGCAGCCACTGCAGCCAATCCCAGCGCCCGCGAGACTGGGCGGATGTGATGGCGGTGAGGACAACCTCGGCCGGGGAATGCAGGCCTACCAGTTGCAGCACCATTCCCCGGGCCACATCGTCCACCAGGCCGCGGGCACCGGCGATGCCCAAGGCACCGGAGGTCCGCAGCTGGGAGACAACCGGAACGCCTTCGATCTCGCTGAACTGCTTGATGCAGTCTTGGATTTCGCGGCTGTACTGTACTTCGGTGTCATTGCTGGAGGGTTCCTCCAGCGGGACCCGGGACGGCGCCGTGCCCAGCCCAAACCGGAGGCCCAGGAACGAGGAATGCTCCGGGCGGTGGGTCCACAGCAGCGGGCCCAGCTTATAGATGGCATCCACCGTGTCACTGACCGACGGTGCTTCCTGCAGCCGGACAGCCCGCTCCACCTGCTGCAGTTCCGTCAGGTCCTGCCGGAACGCCGCCATGGACGCCCGGAACTGCTTGAGCTGCTCCTTCTGCTGCTTCCTGGTCCGCATCTTCTGGTCCACGTAATGGCCCACGATGAACAACGGCATCATCAGCATGAACACCATGGACAGCACGTTTTGCGTGACCGCGAAGATCACGGCGCCCATCATCAGCGGCGCCACCAGCATGATGTACGGGAAGGGGTGGTCTTCGGGGCGTTTGGGGCCGGAGGGCAGGACCCGTTTGGGCACCTCGAAGCGGGGCACCACCCGCGGGGAACGGTTGAAGTCCACCAGGGGCGACGTCGGCGCTGCCGCATGGTTGTGGCCCAACGGAACCACGGTGACCGTGGTGTCCCCCAGCGTCACCGTGTCGGAGGAGTTCAGGGTTGCGCGCGTGACGGGAAGTCCGTCCATCAACAGGCCGTTGGCGGAGTTCGTGTCCACGATCTCGATGCCCTCCGCCACGGTGATCCGGGCATGCCGCTTGGAGGTGAGGGGGTCCGTGAGGCGGATATCGACGTCCCGGTCCCGGCCGATGTAGCTGGTGCCGGTGGGCAGCGAAAATTCGCGGCCGACGTCGGGCCCTGACAGGACACGCAAGGTGGCCGCAGCCGGTCCGCGGCCGGCGCCGGGCTCATGGAATTGCTCGCTGACCTGGGCCAGCGATACCACCGAGCCGGGGCGCAGGCCTGATTCGAGCAGGTTGTCCTGGCGGGCCAGGACATTTCCGCTGATGCCGGCACCGACGAACGCTTCATCGATGCGCAGCGAGAGGTTCTCCGGAGGGGGCGTTCCTTTCCGGTCCGGATCAGCAGCCCACAACACGGTGGCAATGTCGGCCACAGTGGCCAGGCCGTCCACCGTGACGGCCAGATCCTTGGCGTCGGCGGGCTCGCGGCGGAGTGTCAGGCGGATCCTCATCCTTCGTCCACGCCCCTCATCTTCTCCAGCAGGTACAGGTCATCGGGTGTTACCAGGTGCGTGGTGACGGCGTGCTCCACCAGCCGGGCACGGCGGTTGGTGGCCAGTTTGCCGCCGCCTCCGCGCAGCCCGACGACGCCCACCCTGTCCAGCTTGTCGCAGACGTTGTCCAACTTGCGGTTGAAGCGGGTCAGCGCCCAGCCCAGCGTCTTCGCGGCCGCGGCCGAGGACGGAATGGTGCTGAAGCCGGTGCCTTCGCGCCGGAGGACCGGCTCGGCGAGCGCCACGATCAGGGCCTTCTGGGCATCCGTGAAGACCACCGGTCCAATCGTCGTGTCGCCGCCGCTGCTGTCCTCACGGGCTTCCTGCCGGAAGGACGGCGTCTTCAAGTGCACGGCGAACTCATAGGTGGTCGGGCCGGCCGTAAAAATAATGTTCGTGTGGCTGAACACCAGCGGGATCCGGGCGCCGGGGGAAAGCCACGCCTGCATGCCACCGGAAGCGTCGGCCACCGTGGCGGAGAGCATGCTGCCGACGTTGCTGAGCCACCAGATGCCGTCGTAGCGGGCAACCTGCAGGAACTGCCGGTGCAGGTACGGGTTGTCGTCCACTTCAAGGTCGCCTTCGCGGCCGATGTTGAAGATGTCCTCGTCGGATGGCTCGTACCATTCGCCACAGAAATCTATTGCTAGATCCCCCATGATCTGTGCCTCCTCAAGGCAGAAGTGTTGCGGTAACCGTCAGTGCTGGTGGTGCGGAGCGGCCGCCCCGCCGGTGCGTGCAGGCCGCTCATTGGCCGGCGCAGGCGATGGAGCCCTCCTCCATGGGTGAGAATGCGCCGTCGGTGCGCACGATCATCACCTGGATGCAGGTCTGTCCGCCGGGATTGGGCCGGATCTTTACGGGCGGGTTCGCGACGGACGTGAATTCCGCGCTGTTGCCGCCAATGGTGTACACCTTCCACTTGTAGGTGTCCCCGTCCTTGGGCTGCGGGTTGGTCCAGGTGAAGGTGGCTTCCCCGTCGGCCCCGATTGAGCCCTTGAGACCTTCGACGTCGGGGACGGTGCCGTTGTCCAGGGCGTCCGCGGGAGGTTTGCTGATCTGTTGGGTTTCCACGGCCTTGGGGGTTCCGGTGGCCGAGTTCGCCACCACGATGCCCACCACCGCCGCAAGTGCCAGCAGGGTTCCCCCGGCGAGGGCGAGCCAGAGGTTGCGTTTGCCGTGGTCGGCCTCGGGCGCCTGCTGTGGCTCCGCGGTTTTTACCGCCCGCTGGACCGTAGCGTCCGCGGCGTACGCCGGATCTTCGCTGCTCCCCGCCGGACCGGTGACGGGCGCACCATAGTGTGGTGCCGCGGCGCTGCCCCGCAGCACGGTGGACTGTGCCCACTCCCCCGCCCGAACGCCGTCGGCTGCCTCCTGTGCGGCCGGCCCGGCCGGAAGGTGGGGTACGGATGGGGCGGGCTGCCATTGGCCAGGCGCGGCGGGAGTGAAGTGCGACGGCGGGGCGGCACCTCCCCTGGGACCGGTTGCGTCCGTGCCGCCGGGCTGGCTGGGGCGCGTGCGCGCGGGAAACGTCGGTGCGCTGCCGGTCCGTTCGGGATCAATGGCGGCGATGCTGCGGACCCGGGTTTCCTCGGTTCCGTCGTCCGGGTGGCTTTCCTCCTGCTGCGGTTCCTCCAGCACTTCGAAGGGCGTGACGGAGAGGTTCAGTTCGGCCTGGATGCGCTGCAGTGCCAGGGCGAATGCGTGCGCGGAACTGTAGCGGGACTGTGCGGACTTGGCCATGGCGGTGGACAGGGCCAGTTCCAGTGACTCCGGCACGTCTGCCCGGCCCAGCCGCGGCAGGGCCATGTTGCTGATCCTGTTGATCAGTTCGCGTTGGGAGTTGTCCGCCCCGGGCATGACGAAGGGCGAGCGGCCGGCCAGCAGGGTATAGAGGGTGGCGCCGAGGGCCCATACGTCCACCATGACGCCGTCAACGCTTCCATCCCGGAACTGCTCGGGCGGGGACCACGGGATGGACATCCCCGAGTCGTCGTCCGTGTCGCCTGCCAGGGTTCCGGAGATTCCGAAGTCGGTCAGGGCCGGGCGGTTGTAGTCCGTCACCAGGATGTTGGCCGGCTTGATGTCGCGGTGGGCGATGCCGGCACGGTGCGCGGTTTCGACGGCGGACGCCACCTGGATGCCGACGGCCAGGACCTCGTCCACGCTGAAGCGCTGCCGCCGGTAGCGCACGTCCAGGCTGGGCCGGGAGCAGTACTCCATGGCCAGGTAGGAATGTCCGTCGTCGGTCACTTCCGCTTCGAAAATGGTGACGATGTAAGGGTGCGAGGACAGCTGGGCCATCAGGTTGGCTTCGGACTCGAAGCGCCGGCGGGCGCCCTCGGTCTTCAAATCGGAGAGCAGCACCTTCACGGCGACTTTCCGGCGCGGCCTGTCCTGTTCGTACAGGTAGACGTCAGAGAACCCGCCCGAGCCGAGCAGGCTGATGTACGTGAACCCCTGGATCCGGGGCGGCGGCGCTACGGGCCGTTTGGAACTCAAGGAATCTCCTCAAAACGCAGTGAGATGTTGTCGCCCAGTTCCGCGATGTCGCCATCGAGCAGGATGGCCATCTCGTTCTGGGCCAGGCGGCGCGGCGGCTGGCCCTCACGCACCAACACGGTGCCGTTGGTGGCCTTCAGGTCGCAGAGCATGACGTGCCAGCCTTCGAGCCGGACTTCGACGTGGGACCTGGAAATGTCACCGCCCGGGCTCGCAACCTGCACCAGGCGCGGCATCACACCGCCCTGGACGCGGGATACCGACGGTTGCCGCCCGATGACCATCGACTGGTCGAGGTCCAGCACGTCGCCGGTGGACAGGCGCACCCGCCCCAGCCTGGGGCGCGCCACCTGGACGGCGTCCGGCAGCAGGCTGCCCCCGCAGGCGCTGCAGAGGGCACGTGTGGGTGGGTTGGCGTGGCCCTGGGCGCAGACGCGGGCCAGCACCATTGGTCCATTGGCGGGGTCCTGGACGGCGGCCGGAGCCGCTGGATGCGGAGCCATTCCGGGGAGGCTGCTCTTCATGACAGTCTCGCCGTCATGGTCGGGATCGAAGCCGGCGGCAGGGGCCTGGTCGGGAGTTCCTGCCGCAGGGGCCTGGCTTGCGGGGAAGGCCGGCGCGGGAGCACGGTTCGCAGATGCTTCAGGGCCTGCCGGTGGGGTGACGGCAGGAGGTGTCCCCAAGGATGGGCCGGACGGGGCCGACGACGGAGCGGCCGCGCTTCCGCCGGTGCGCCACGGTACGGAATCGATGAGGCCGCCGGCGGGAGGCGGGGCGGGAGCCTGCGCTTCCGGCCCGGGATCCGGGGTGGGGTTGGGGCTCCGCCTGGCGCCCCAGGCTGGGTCGCTGCCCGCGGAACCGTCTGCCCCGGCGCCCGGCCCGGCGTCGGAACCGGACTGCTGTCCGGCCGTGGACGCGTCGTCAGCCGGGCCCAGGGCGGCGGGCTGTTCGGCCGCAGGCAGGGCGGGCTGCGGGCTGACAGCGATGAGGCCGGAGTCGGCGTCTGGGTCCTCACGGACTGCCGCGTCCTCGATGTTCCGCATCACGGTGCGGTCCCACAGGTGGTCGTAGGACGTGGTCATTTCCACCGCGGGACCCGCTTCAGCCGATGCGGTGTCACCGGCCGGCGGCGCATCTTCCTCCGGCCCCTCGTCTTCCCCCGCGCCGGACGCGTCCGCCGGGTCAGGGGGGATGATGGTGCCGGGGGCAATCGTGGCATCAGGGTCGGCGGCTTCCCCCACGGCCTCCGCGGCGTCTGCGGTATCCGCGGGGAGCCCCTCCTGGTCTTCATCGATCACTGCCAGAACCGTCTCGGCGGATGCCCCGTGCTCAGAAGTGGGGGTGCCGGGGAGCTCGTCCTCCCCGGCAGAGTCGGTCAGGGTGGAGCGGGCTTCTGCGCCCGGGTCCCCGGCCGTGCCCGGGGAATCCAGCGGAACCACGCTTTCGACGACCACGGGGTTTGCGACCGCAACCACGCTTTCGACGACAACCGGGTTTTCGGCTTGGTCCGGGCCCTGTGCCTCGACAGGACTTTCCGCTGCAGCCGGGTGTTCCGTTGTTGCGGCCCGTTCCTTGGCAGCGGGGGCTGCAACGGCGGCTGGCCCGGACGGGACGCCGAGCGTCAGCGCCTGCAGCAAAACCACCCCCTCGCCGAGCGGCAGCTCGGGCTGGTCTCCGCCGGCGTCAGCGATGTCCAGCCGGCACACCCCGGGGACGACAAACCGGCGTTCGTTCCAGGTGGTGACGTCACGGCCGTCCAGGTCCACGGCTCCGCCGGGCTGCTCCACGCGAAGGTCGAGGTTGCCGCGCAGGAAGACCCTCAGCGAACCGTTGAAGTCCAGGATGCCGAAGGAGGGTATGCGGGCCAGCGACCCGCCCGAGCTGCTGGTCACGGCAGCAAGGACCTCATGCGGTTCCGGCCGGGCTGCCAGGAGTTCCCAGAGGGCACCGGCAAGTTCGGCCGGTGATTCGGGGCCCAGGAGGACGGCCGTGCCGGACCGGACGACACCAAGCCAGCTACCCGGAATGTAGCTAGCGGCGGTCATTGTCGCCCTCCCCCTCGGCGTCCGTGCCGGCCTCCGGCTGCTCAGGCAAGGGCTGCGTCACCGCGCCGTTGGCCAGCGGACGCGGCAGCGTCTCCTCGTCCCGGTCCGCCGGGCTGTAGCGTGGCGCGGTGGTGCCGGCGCCGTCGTCGTTCGCCACGTTCCTGGCGTCCACCACGATGGCCGTGACGTTGTCCCTGCCGCCGCTGCGCAGGGCAGCCTGGATCAGGGCGTCCACGGCGTCCTGCGGTTGGGCCACGGTGCTGATGATGCGGAGGATGTCCTCGTCCGCCAGTTCACCGGTCAGCCCGTCCGAGCAGACCAGGACCCGGTCTCCTTCCTCGACTGGGAGGAGCCAGTAGTCAGCCTCCGTCTCATCCCCCGTGCCCAGGGCCCGGGTGACCACGTGCCGGCGGGGATGCACGGTGGCTTCCTGGGCGGTGATCTCGCCCGCATCAACGAGTTCCTGGACCTCTGAGTGGTCCACGCTGATCTGCTCGAACCGGCCCTGGCTGAGCCGGTAGGTGCGGGAGTCGCCGATGTTCAGCACCAGCCAGTACGGCATGCCCATCTGTTCCACCACCACCGCGCCCGTGAGGGTGGTGCCGGCGCGGGCTCCGGCGGCCTCACGGATCGAGTTGTCCGCCCGCACCAGGTACTGCTGCAGGACCGCGGCCGTAATGCTCCGCTCACCGGTGGCGAGCTGCGGAATCCCGGCCAAGGCCCTTACGCACAGGCCGCTGGCGATCTCGCCGGCCTCGTGGCCGCCCATGCCGTCGGCCACGGCGAAGACGGGATCCGCCGCAATGTAGGAATCCTCGTTCAGCTCCCTGCGAAGTCCCCTGTCCGTCCCGTAGCCGTACGTGAGGCTAAGGCCCGGCCCCGGCTGGATGGTGGAGGAAACACTGGCGGGGTGCTGGTTCATGCCTGTCCTAGGTAAAAGGTGCGGTCTCCAAAATGCACACTGGAGCCGGGGGTAACAAACGTTGGGACGCCCGGCGCCAAGGGGGTGCGCAGGCCGTCAGGGGTGGTCACGGCGCTGCCGTTGGTGGACTGCCGGTCCGTAACCCATATCCCCGCACCATCGGTGAGCAGATGCAGGTGGGTTTTTGAGATGGAGCGTCCGGGATCATCCACGGCCAGCAGTTGGGCATGCTGTTCCCCGGGCTGGCCCACCGGGTTGCGGCCCACCAGGACGCTGCGGTCCAGCTGGAAGTCGCGGCCGTCGTCCAGGCGGATCCGCAGGACCGCCACGGGGGCGGGCCCGCCGGTATCCGAACGCACCTGGGTACGTTCGACGTCGTCGTCAAGGTGCGGCCCGGGCACCCGGTGGCCTGCCGTGGACGCCTGGGCGCCCGGGGCGAACCCGTGGCTGCCGGCCGCCGGCTGGGCGGCGTGCGGCGTGACGGGCTGCGGGTTCTGGGTCGCCGCGGGATAGGCGGTGGCGGGATACGGGGCGTCCTGCACGGATGGCGGCGCGAAGGAGGCAGGGCTGGTGTAGGGCATGGTCTGCGATGGAGCCGCAGCGGCCGGTGCAGGAGCCTGGGGTGCAGGAGGCTGGGGTGCCGCCGCCTGGGGTGGAGCGAATTGGGATGCCGGGGCCTGGGCGGCTGGCGGCAGCGGGACTGCCTGGGGAAGGGCTGTCTGCGGCTGGGCGGATTGCGGCAGCGGCGCCTGGGCGGCCGGCGGCTGCGGGGCCTGGGCGGCCAGCCCCGGGGCAGGCTGTGGCGTGGGCTGCCGGGCGGCCGCGGTGGTGGCCGTCCTGGCCCCGGCCACCGGAGACAGGACCTGCTGAACGGGCGGAAGGTCCAGTGGCGCGAAGCTGTACGGGCCCTGGATGCCCCCCGTGGTGATGGGGTCGCGCCCCGCCTTGACGTCGAACACGAGGGTCTTGGCGGCGGTGTCGTTCCAGGCCCGCAGCCCGCCGTTTTTGTCCCACTGGCTCGAAACCACTACCAGCACCGCCCACACAGCACCCAGCAGGAGCAGCGGGCCGAGGATGAACATGGCGGCATCAAACCACTTGAACACCACCACCAGGACCGCAGCCACCAGGGACAGCAGGATGCCCGCGCCGGTGATCACGCCCCGAAGGAAGACACCTCCGGCCCCGGGTGCGTAGCCGTCCTGGTCCGCGCTGCGGATGCCCATGAGCAGGTTGCCGGGGGTCTTGCCGGTACGGGCTTCCAGGCCCAGCACCACAAAAAGGTAGGCAAGGGTCAGCCCGAGGCCGATGCCGCCGAACAGCACCAGGGACGAGGTGTCATAGACAATGAAGCCGCCGCTTCGGGAACGGGTGATTCCGGCGAAGCCGATGGCGAACGTCACCACCAGCACTGCCACGCCGGGCAGCCAGTCGATGACGGCAGCGCCCAACCGCTTGCCCGCCGCAGCCGGAACAAGCTCGAGGTTTACTGCCATTCCCGTTCCTCCCCCTGGAGCGGCCCCCACCCTGGTGGAACCGCCGGCACTGCCCGGATCGGTGCCCGCAGGAGCGGTACCCGGATATGCGATGCCCGCCGGCTGTGCTGCCGGAGGCCTTTCTACTACCGGGATAGTACCGGGAATCCCCGGCGCATGCGCGGCATGCCCGTCCCGGGCGCCGGCCTGGTCATCGTGCGGGCCAGGGCCCTGGCCGCGGTTGCGGCGCGCCGCCCGGTTGGGCAGCGGCGCACCGCATGCCGCGCAAAAGGTGGCTCCCGCGCGGACGGTTTGTTGGCAGCGCGGGCAACGGTCGACGTCGGAGGTCACTGCTGGCTTGGTCCTTGCTGGTTCGTTCCTTGCTGGCTGGTTCCCTGCTGGTTGGCCTCCGGCGCGCCGGGGCCCTGCGGTTCGCTTGCGGGCGCCCCGGGGCCCTGCGGTTCGCTTGCGGGCGCCCCGGGTCCTTGTTGGTCACCTGCCGGCGTGCCGGGCGTGTCAGTACCTCCGCTGCCGGGGCGGCGACGGCCGGCGGCGGACAGGGCTGCCAGCGCAGGCAGTCCCGCCCGGAGGCGGCGAAGGGAAAGCCCGCCGCCGGAGTTCATCGCGGTCCGGGCGTCGCTGAGCAGGGAACGGGGCGAGAAACGTGCCTGTTGCCGGCGCCAGAACCCCACGGTGGCGGTCATCTCCTTGAGCGAGCCGTCCACGATGGTCCAGTACTCTTTGACCTCCTCTTCCGTGGGCTGGCCGGCGCCGAAGATGGAGGCATCGGCCCGGCGGGCCAGGAGCGTTGTGGTTCCCTGGCTGGCAGGGAACGCCTCGGCCAGCACGGCGGCGCTTTCCCGGCGTGTCGACCGGGTGTCGACGGCGGCGCCCATGTCCGTTGCCAGGCTCACCACTTCGCTCCAGCCTCCGCCGACGCGCTGGGCCGGATGGCCGTCCCGGAAACGCTGTTTCCGGCGTCGTGTCTTCAGCAAGGCGATCAGCAGCAACGGGAGCGCAAGGATCACCACGGGGATGGCGACGACGCCCAGGGCACCCAGCAGTGCGCCCCAGAACAACCACGGATTGTTCTTCTTCTGGTCAGCGTCCAGCGCGTCCGGCGACGAGTCCGGCGGCAGGTCCGCGGGCTCCTGTGGCGGGGGCGGCGGCTGCAGCACCTGCGGTTTGGGCTTTGACTTGCTTTCCGGGTCCGGCGGAATGGGGATGTTGTCCTTGGGCGGGGTGGGATCGAAGCTGACCCAGCCGACGCGCTCGAACGCAACCTCCACCCAGGCGTGGACGTCCTTTCCGGTGATCTTCACGTCGCCGGCACCGTTTTCCGGGCTGGTGGGCTCAGGATAGAAGCCCATCACCACCCGGGACGGGATGCCCAGGTGCCGGAGCATCAGGGACATCGCCACGGCGTACTGCTCGTCGTCGCCGAGCATCTGCTTGGCGGTGAGCAGGTTCCGGATCCGGGCCGAGCCGTGGCCGGAAACGCTGGGCAGCTGTCCTTCGCTGACCAGGCCGTTGCTGAAGGCACCTGTCTTCTGGAAATGGGCCTCGATCTGGCGGACCCGGTCGATCGCCGTGGGGGCGTCCGCGGAAAGGTCGTTGGCCTGGGAGCCTACAACCGGCGGCACTTCCAGCGGATCCGGGAGGGAAACTCTCGCGAAGTCGTACTGGGTCAGCTGGCCGTGCTCAAGCTTGACGGGATCCGAAACCTGCACGCTGTACGAATCGCCGCGGGTGAGGCCGTTGGTGGTGACGGCGGTGTCCGTCCCGGGGTTGAAGTAGAGGCCTGCAGCCGCGGCGGAACCGGACTGGTCAAAGCTGATGCCGGTGGTCTTCCGCCCGCCGGGGACGAAGAAGCCCTGGTAGTCCTCGATGTTGATGCTGATCGAGTAGTCGTTGGAGGGCACCACCCCGGCCGAATCGGCAAGGGTGTTGATGGACTTGGCGTCGCCCACCTTGCTGAAGTTGCCGGAGCCGTTAGGATCCATGCTGTAGTTGGTCCCGTTGAAGGCGTCCAAGGCACCCAGCCGTACCCGGCCGTCCCGCGGCAGCCCCTTGACCACGAACAGGGTGTCGTCCTTCTTGTCTTTGACGTAGGTCCGGAAACTCGCCAGCGGCGTGACATAGTCCTTGGGGTCGAACGGCGGGACCACCACGTTGCGGAGGACTTTGCGGTCCTCGCCGGCGTTGACCAGGGGCGCAGCCACGGCGGTGACGCCCACGCTGAGGGCAATCACGCCCGCTGCCATTCCCAGCCGCCGGATTTGGGCACGCCGAGCCGTGCCGCTGTCGGCCTGCGGGGTGTTAACGGCAACCCTTCGGGTGCTGTCCCGCCTCAGGATGTCCCTGCGGAACGTGGCCCAGGCTATGCCGAGGACTGTCAGGCCGATGCCGCGTTCCAGGGTCAGGAACGCCGCGTTGGTGCTGAAGGCAATGCCGGCGACGAACAGGACCAGGACCGGCAGCAGGGGCAGGTAGGGGCTCCGCGCGCGCCACGTCAGGAGCGCGGCCACGAGTGCCGTGATAAGCGAGCTGAGGAAGGGGACGATGAGCACGCCGCCGGCAGTTCCCACCGGCACCCCGACGGTGAGCATGTCCTTCCAGGCGAACACGACGCCCAGGAGCAGGGTCCGCAGGGAATCCAGGGAGGGGACGAAACCGGCGATGGCCGAGTCCGGCACCGCGAGCCAAGTCCCGAAGACCAGGTAAGCTGCCAGCGCCAGGGCCGTGGTGATCAGCAGGCCCAGGCGCAGGTGCGCGTTGGCGGCGCCAATGCCCAGGCCAAGGATGATGCCGCCGAATCCGGACAGCAGGTAGTAGGGATCGCCGCCGAAGCTCAAACCGAAGCCGAGCAGGCCCAGCCCCAGGAGGACAACCAGGGCGCCGGCGTCGAGCAGGAAGTGCCACGGCCGGCCGTGGGCGAAGGCGGACTCCGGGCTGGGGGCGTTGCGGCGTGTACGGGTTTGCGGGATCTGGCCCGGTGCGGTGCTCATGCGGCGGCCTTTCTCAGCACGATGGCAAGGTCGGCCAGGTCGCCGAGGGTCAGGACGGTCAGGTCTGCGATGTTGGCCCGGGTGGGCGCTGCGCCGGCTTCCACCCGGACGGCCAGGCTGCGGACTCCGGGCGGGACGGAAGCGGCTGCGGAGCGGAGTTGGGTGGCGGTCACGTTGCTTCCCACCACGAAGAACACCACGGACGCGTTGGGGACGGTGTCCGCCAGGGCCCGGGCAAGGTCGACGGCGGTGCGGCGCATCGGGGCGCCGACGATCCGGGTCATGTCATCGAGCAGGTTGCGGCCGGTTTCGCAGCGCAGCGGGCCTTTCTGGGTGAGGACGTCCAGTTCCCGCTGTTCGCGGATGGCCTGCCGGCCGATGGACCCTGCCACCGAGATGGCCAGCTCGAATTCGTTCTCGGAGGCGTATTCCTCCGTGTTGATGGACAGCGAGATGGCCAGGTGGGCGCGGCGGGTTTCCTCGAACTGGCGCACCATCAGCTTGTTGGTCCGGGCGGTGGTCTTCCAGTGGATGTGCCTGCGGTCGTCCCCGGGCACGTAGTCGCGCAGGGCGTGGAAGGAGACGTCGGCGCTGGACAGGTCCGTGGTTGGCATGCCCTCCAGGTCGCGGATGAAGCCCGCCGCCGAACCGGCCAGGGCTACGGTCCGGGGATGCACGAACAGGTCTTCCGGCTCGGTCCAGAGGACCTGCCGGCGCAGGAGGTGCAGCGGGTCGGCCCGGACGGAGCGGACCGGTCCCACCACGATGACGGCGCGCCGGGCGGTGGGGATGGTGAAGAGGTCCTCGTGGACCTGGCCTGGCTTCATCCTGGGCAGGTGGAACACGGCGGTGGTGCTGCCCACCGGAAGTTCCAGCGCAGCAGGCAGCAGCGGCCGGGCGGAAGTATTGGAGACGGCGATGCTTCCGACGGCGCTGTCCCCCACCGCCACGCGGGTCCGGGCAAGGTCCAGGACCACGCCATAGGAGGACCGGCCCAGGATGAAGGCGACCGCGATCACGAACATGGCGAAGGCGGCGACGGCGGCTGCCGTGGCTTCCTGCCAGCCGAACGCCTGGCCGGTAATCCACAGCAGGACCGAGGCGGCGAGGACGGACCAGCCCAGGATGCTGACCACGGACAGCACCGGCCAAACGTACGTCAGCCAGGTGGTCCGGATGGTCCGCCAGGCCGGGGTAAGGGCAAGGAGGGCCGTGTTGCTGGCTTCAGACCACACCGCTGCAGGGTGCAGGCGGGTGGGGCGGCCGTTCCGGTGGAAAAGGAGCCGGAACCGCTCCGCGAACCGGGTCAACGGGGTGCCGCTGGACGTGCCGTCGGACATGTGGGTGTGCCTTCGTTGTTGCGGTGGAAAGGAAAAGGGACCGGCGTGCAGCCATTGGTTGCGCGCCGGACCGGTCAGGCGTTGGTGCGCTGCTGCGGGGCGGCGACGTCGGCCAGGATCCTGGCCAGGACGGCCTCGGCGGTGGCGCCGGAGAATTCCGCCTCAGGGTCCATCACGAAGCGGTGCGTCCACACCACGGGTGCCAGTTCCTTGATGTCATCCGGCAGGACGAAGTTCCGTCCCTGCGAGGCAGCCCAGACCTTGGCGGCCCGGACCATGGCCAGCGCGCCGCGCACGGACACGCCCAGCCGGGTCTCGGGGGCGCTGCGGGTTTCCTCGCACAGCCGCGAAATGTACTCCAGCACCGCGGTGTCCACGTGCGCGGTGGCGGCGAGGTCTGCCATGTCCGCCACGGCCTGGGTGGTGATGACGGCGGAGAGTTCCTTGGAGCGGTCCTTCAGGTTGTTGCCGCCGAGCAGACGGACCGTGGAGGCGTGGTCCGGATACCCGATGGAGGTCTTGATCAGGAACCGGTCCAACTGGGCTTCGGGGAGGCGGTAGGTACCCGCCTGCTCGATCGGGTTCTGGGTTGCCATGACCATGAACGGCCGGCCCGCGGAATAGGTGACGCCGTCCACTGTCACCCTGGACTCTTCCATGACCTCAAGCAGCGCGGACTGGGTCTTGGGCGAGGCGCGGTTGATTTCGTCAGCCAGGACGATGTTGTTGAAGATCGGGCCCTTGTGGAACTCGAACTTCTGCGTCTTCTGGTCGTAGATGGTCACGCCGGTGACGTCGGAAGGAAGCAAGTCAGGGGTGAACTGGATGCGGTTGTTGGACCCCTGCACGGTGGCCGCGAGGGCCCGTGCCAAGGAGGTCTTGCCGGTTCCGGGCGCGTCCTCGAACAAGACGTGGCCCTCGGCCAGCATGGCCGTGAAGGTCAGCCTGATGACGTGTTCCTTGCCCAGCACCGCCTGCCCCACGTTGGCAACCAGCTTTTCGAACGTACCGGCAAACCATTCGGCCTGCTCCATGGTCATGGTCATGAAATGTGCTTCCTATAGATGGATCGAAAGTTGCCTTGTGGGCCCGGGAAACCCGGGCCCACAAGATGGATGCGGTTGCTAGCGGTTCGGCATGCCGTTCGGCGGGTTGCAGCCCACGTTGGACGTGTCACAGCGGAGCCAGTTGCCCGAGGCCATACCGGAGTTCAGGTGGTACCAGATACCGCTGGGGTTGTTCGAGGTCTTGTACCAGACCTGGTAGCGGTCGGCCGTGGACGGGGCACCGGCGTCGAGCCATTTGCCCGCGCCCGTGCATTGGGACGGGTTGCCGTCAACGAAGCTGTCCGTCCCCTTGCGAGGCTCCGTGCAGCTGCGTGTGGGGCTGGCCGTGACGTTCCACTCCGTGGGCGGCGGCGGGGTTGGGTCTGCACCGGACTTGGAGGTGGCCGACCCGATCGCGCCGTCGGTCACCGTGACCGCCCGAACCCGCAACTGACGGCTTTGGTTCCAGCCACCAGCGTCGCGGTCATAGCGGTTGGCCTTTCCAACGTTGACCCAGCCACCGCCTTCGTAACTGACCTCGTAGTAGCTCAGGGGCCGGCCGTTCGTGCTCGGATCGTTCCAGGTCCAGTGCACCTGGCCGTCGCCCTTCGTTGACGTGGTGCCGTTGACGTTGGGGGCGCTTGCCGGCCCATACGGGTTGGCTGTCCCGATCGCCTTGGCATCGCCGGACATGGTGTTTTTCGTGGACGTCGCGATGATGGTCACCGTGATGTCCCTGCCGTTGGTCATGCCGCCGATGGTTCCACCGCCGGCTGGGATCGGGCCGCTCTTGCCGTCAGCGTTGTACGAATAGGTCATTTCACTCGCGGTGGACCCGTTCCGCTGCGCCTCGCTCAGCGGCGTGAACGTCACTTTCAGCTGTCCGCTGGTTCCCGTTTCCGCGACCGTCCCGCTGCTCACCTGGCCCGGTTTGCCTGCTGCCCGGATGGGGGCGGACTGGGCACTCGTGCCGCCTGTTCCGGCCTTGTTGGTGGCCGAGACCGTGAAGGTGTAGTTCGTTTCCGAATTATCCACGGTGACGTTCTGCGACGTTCCGGATACCTGCTGGCTGGCCACCGCCGCACCGCCGCGGAGGGTGGTCAAGGTGTAGGACGAGACAGGGTCACCATTGTTGTTCGGCGCGGACCAGACAACCCGCAGCTGGCTCTGCGAGCCCACCGGAGTTGCCTGCGACACGCTCGGCGCGGTGGGCGTCGCGGGAACACCCGCGGGCACCTCGGCGGCCGAGTACGGGCTCCATTCGGAGGGTTCCTTGGCATCGTTGCGTGCCAGGACCCGGACCTTGTAGGAAACGCCGTTCTGCAGCCCCTTCCAGACATAGCTGACCGACGTCAGGTTCTGGATCTGTGCGTTCTGGCCTGCCGGTGCCGGCGAGATTTCCAGGTCGTAGGACTTCACCGGCGATCCCTTGCTGGCGGGCTGGGTCCAGTTGACGGTCAGCTGCTTGTCGCCAAATTTCAGCGAGGGCGCCAAAGGGGTATCCGGCTTCACGTCCGGCCGGACGTCGGCCGAGGCCGGCGAGCGGTCGGACTCACCGAACTCATTCGTGGCCGTCACCTGGAAGTGGTAGGTGGTGTTGTTGGTCAGGCCATTAAGGGTGCAGGTGTTGGCCGGGCAATCCTGGCGGAACCCGCCCTCGCCATACACCGTGTACTTGGTGATGGGCGAGCCCCTGTCGGCCGGGGCGGTCCAGTTCAGCAGCGCCGTGCGGTCACCCACGCTCTGTGCCTGCGCCGTGGTGGGGGCCGCGGGCTTGTCCTTGACGGTCAAGCGGATGCGCGCCGTGGCATGCCGGGACGCGTCACCGGTCTTGTCCTCCACGGTGTAGGCCACCACCATGGTCCCGGTAAAACCGGGCGCCGGAGTGACGGTCACCGAGTCGCCATTGACGCCTACGTTGCCGCTGCCCGTTTCGGTGTTTGCGGCAATGATCTTCAGCGGGGTCTCCGGGAACGGGTTGGCGTCGTTGGCGAGCACGTTGATGGTGACGGGCTTGCCCGCGGCGGCGTTCGCTTCGACGTCGTCGTTGGCCACCGGCTTGGGCCGGTTCGAGGCGGTCACCGAAAGCTGGTACGTGGCCGTTGCCTCGAGCCCGCGCGGATCCCTTGCCTTGACCTGGACGGCGGCCCTGGTCCCGGTGGCGGTGGAGTCCGCCGCCGAGGCCTTGAGGGTCTTGCCGTCGATGCTGACGTTGAAGCCGCCGGGCGCTCCGCCCACCAGTTCATACTTCATCTTCTCGACGTCATCCTGGTCCGGATCGGAGGTCAGCTTGCCCAGGTCGGTGCTGGCCGTGTCGCCCTTGGGAACGTCCACGTCCGAGCCAAGCAGCTCGGGCGGGTTGTTCTTGTTGGGGTCCGGGAGCACCTTGGTGCGGATGCTGAGGGTGGACTTCAGGCCGGCGGGATCGTCCGGTCCGGTTCCGTCCGTCACCTCGAACGTCAGGGACCCGGGGCCCACGTAGTCTGTCCCCGCGGTGTATTTCAGGCCGGTGCCGTCGCCAATGACGGGGTTGCCGCCGTCGGCTCCGATGAGCTTGATCCGGTCCGCCTGGGTCAGCCGGGGCGACCTGCCCTCGCGGACCTTCACCCATTCGTTGAGGTTTACGTCGACGGACTGGCCCGCTACCACCTCGATGACCTCGTCCTTGGCCAGGGTGGGAACCTGCTGGCCGAGGCCCGGGACCCAGATAACCGCGGTGGACTGCAGTCCGTCCACGTCTTCCACGGTGTACGGGATGAGCTGGGGATCCTTGGTCAGGTCTACCAGGACGTTGCCGTTGCCGCCAGGCCTGGCGGTGGTGGCCTCCGTGCTGATCTTGAGGTTCTCGCCCACGCCGTCCGGGTCCTCATCGTTCTTCAGGACGGGGACATCAACGGCGGTCTTGCCCATTGCCTGGGCTGAGGTCACCCTGTCGTCACGGGCGATCGGCGCCTTCAGGGGCACGTTGTTATCGACGACCAGGCGGATGGTGGCCTGGGCGGTGGCGTCCCGGTCATCGGCGATGGTGTAGCGCACGTTGACGGTTCCTGCCTCGTTCGGGGCCAGGAGGATGATGCGGCCGCTGTTCCTGCTGACTGTCGCCTGGAGTGCGGGATCGGCTTCGATGCCGTCGGTGAGGATGCGGATGCGGTCGCCGTCGGGGTCGGTGTCGTTCGCGGTGGCGTCGACGGCGATCTGGCGGCCGGGACGGACCCGGACTTCGTCGTCCACGGGCGTGGGCTTCTGGTTCACCTCTCCGCGCGGGGCGATGCCAACTGTTACGGTGCCTGTGTTCACGGCACCCTGGCGGTCAACCACCTTGTAGCGGAACGTGTCCGTACCCGCGCCGTCGCCGGCCGCGGTGAAGTCGATGAAGTTGCTGCCCACCGTAGCGGTGCCCATGGCGGGGGTGCTGTCGATGCCCGTGAGCTGGACGGAGTCGCCGTCGGGGTCGATGCCGTCCAGGGGAACCGGGATCCGGACCGTCCCGGCAGCCACCACCCGGGCGGTGAGGTTCCGCGGCTGGGGCCGGGAGTTCTCCGCACCTTCCAGCGGAAGGATGTGGATGGTCACCGCGGCGGCACTCTTCTGGCCCTGCGGATCGACGGCGTTGTAGATGGCGCGCACCGTCTTGGGCTGGCTGCCGGCGATAAAGCGAACGGTGTTCTCGGAAACAAAGCTCTTGCCGTCAGCCGGGTCCACGGCCTGCGGCAGGACGGGGTCCACGGTCAGTTCCTGCCCCTGCGGGTGGGTGTCGTTGTCAAGGACGGGGATGGTGACGACGTCGTTGACCCGGACGTTCACCTCGTCCGGTTTGGGCTGGGGTGCTTCGAGCACGGCGGGCGCCGGGACGGGCACGACCGAGACACTGCCCGTGGCGGATTTCTTGCCGTTGGACATGGTGTATTCGAACAGCAGGGGGTCCTTGGTGCCAAGGATGTCGGTGATCCGCAGGACGCTGTGGTTGATCACGCTGACCGATACCGGGGCGTTGTCCGGGATTTTGACGGACTGCAGCACCAGGACGCCGCCGGAGGGGTCGGAGTCGTTGGCCAGGGGGTCCAGCAGGACACTGCCGCCGGTAGGCATCAGTGCCACGTCGTGGACCGCCACGGGATCGCCGCCGTCGTTGCCGGATTCGACGTCCACGCGGATCAGCCCCTGGCTGCTCTGCGGCCCGTTGCTGGCGATGTACGTCAGGTACACCGGCCCGGGGGTGCTGCTGCGGAACGTGAAGGTGCCGCCGTCCGTGACGGGGCCGAGTTCGGCCGGTCCGTTGGCTTCCACCTGGGCCAGCCGCAGGGCCCCGCCGTTCGGGTCGACGTCGTTCTTCAACGGCGAGATGACCAAGTCCTGGCCCACGACGGCGGTGACATGGTCCGCGTTGACCACCGGTGCCAAGGCGCCGGGTGGCTGGACGTTGACCACCACCTTGCCGGTGACCGTGGCGCGGCCGTCCCAGATGGTGACCTGGACGTTCTTCTTGCCGGCGGTCGCACCGGAATCCTGGAAGGTGAGGAGGCCGTCGCGCCGGACCTTGACCTGGTCCTGGTCGTTGTCGGCCTTCGCGTCGAGCAGGACCAGATCATCGCCGTCGGGGTCGATCCAGTCCGTCAGGATGTTCTGGCTGACCGTCTTGCCCTGTTCCACGAGCATGGTGGTGTCCTCGCCGCGCTTGAACTTGGGCGGCTTGTTTTCGTCGGGCCCCACGACGCTGAGCGTGACCTGCCCGGTGGCGGAGAGCCCGCGGCCGTCGGAAGCGCTGTAGTTAAAGGTCTCCGTGCCTGGTTTGGCATCCGCCGGAACGGTGATCTGGAAGGCAGTGCCGCCGTAGATGCTTTCGAGGGTGCCCGATTTGGGTGCGGCTTCCGGCGCCACGGCAGCGGTCAGGACGTCGCCGTCGGGGTCCGAGTCGTTGTCCAGGACGCTGAGGATCGTGGTGCGGCCAGGCCGGACGCCGATGGCGTCGGGCTTGGTTTCTGGTGGCCGGTTGGGTTTAGTGCGGTCCGGCAGGACGTTGATGGTGTTGTTGTCTGCCGATTCCTGGTCCTGGTCATCGGACTGGTTCTTGGGCGGGACGACGTCGTCCCAGTTGTTGACCAACTGCATGTTCTGGTTCACCAGCCACACATTGCCCGAATTCACATCATTCAGGACCACCAGGTCCCGGTTCACCCGGAACACATACGACGGCGACGCACTCGCCTTCGGCACCGCAACATTCTTATCATCCGCATCATTGGTGCAATCCCGGACGTACTTGTTCGCACCCGACCACGCCGCATGCACACACCCGCCCAACTGCACCGGAGCCGCCGGCACGCCCTCACCATCAAACGAGACCGTCTTCGCCGCCGCCCCGTCCAAAGGCTGCTTCAACAACGCCTTCCGCGTCGCAACGGCAACAAAATCACTGCCCGGCCCTGACTGCTGCAACTTCGCATCCCGCGCATTCTCCAGCATCAGCCGCTTACCGCCGGGCAAAAACAGGTTCCCCGCCGCGGCATCCAACACCACCGGCTTGTCCCCCACCACCGTCATCTGCAGATCCCCGGAACCCTTCAACCCCTCCCAGGTACTGGACTCCGAGGACGTCACCGCACCATTGGCATCCACCCCCGTCACGGACACCACGCCGGACTTCGGGTCCGCCGAATAAATCCGGTCATCAGACCCCACCGCGGAAACAATCCCCTCAGAACCCACCATGACGGGCTCCGATGCTTCCTCATCAAAACCATTCACCGTCGACGGCGACACGGCCCAGACCTTGCCCGACGCCGGATCCGTCACCGAAATTGTCTGCGCCCCAAAGCTCACTGCCGCGGAACCCGGCAGCTGCTTGTCTCCACCCAGGCGCATATTCGCCGGGGACACCTGGTTCAGCGTCGAACCGGTCGCATCGTCAACAAACACC
>NZ_QEHL01000017.1:26846-32960 GCF_003116525.1 Pseudarthrobacter sp. AG30
CACCAAACGCAGCCCCGGCGGCGGCCTTCTTATGTCGCTTCTTCAGCCCAAGCTTCCCCAGCAGAGTTGTCACAGCGTTACTTTTCCCTCAGATTGTGTTGCCAGATACGGTCCTGTTCGCGGGACAGGCAGTAGGCTTTCTTTCCCCGGGCCAAGCCTACCGAAGCCCCGCAAGACCCCGCGATGGGGACCTCTATCCCGTGTACCGCTCATTCCGGGGCACTTGCCCGGCGCTGCGGCGGCTATGGCGTTGCCCCTGTCGGGAAGGTGCACAGCGGTACACCGCTTTGCGCGGGAGAGCCCAGGGTGGTGTGCAGCGACTGGATCCAGCGGGTGGCGTTGGGCGAGCCGCGCATGATGTAGTACCACTGTCCGTCTCCGCTGTATGTGGTGCCGTGCGGCTTCCAGCACATGACATCGAACGTGTCCAGGCGCGACATCCAGGGCCGGTCGTAGCCGCCTTGGCCATCGCAGGTATTCCTCGACGGGTCATATGACGTGGCGCCGGGCAGGTCGGTGCAGCTGCGGTCCATGCCGGGACCAAGCCGCGTGGTCCAACGGGTTTTCGCGGCACCCGACTGCGCGGAGGCAGACGCGACCGGGCCACCGGTGCCGCGCGAATTGACCGTTTGTACGTCGATCGAATGCCGCTCGTTGAATCCGGCGGTGTTGATGGTGCGGTTGCCGGAGGCAGCCACCCGTTCCCAGCCCCCGCCGTCGATCCTGATCTGGGTGTAGGCGATGTCGTGGCTGCCCGCCGCCGGGGATGCCCAGCTCAAGGTGAGGTTCTTCTGGTTCTCCGCGCCGTCCTGCCCGGCCGCCGACGGCGTGCCAGCAGAACCGTACGGGTTGGCGGTGGCCGGCGTGCTGGCGTCGGAACTGGGGGCCACCGAAGAGTTGGCGATGACGGTGATGGCCGTGGAACTGCCGTTGGCGAATCCTCCGACGGTTTGCCCTGGCCTGATCGGACCGGACTGTCCCGTGCTGGCCCGGTAGGTGTAGCTGACTTCGGCGTACGTTGAGCCGTTGCGTTCGGCGGCGGTGAGTTCGCGGAAGTCGATGGTGACGGAGCGCCCGGCTCCGCCGGTGTTGGCTTCCGTGGCGCTCACGCCGGAGACTTGCGCGAGCTTGCCGGTGGCGCGGCGCGGGGCGGACGCCGCACTGACCGCGCCCTTCCCGGCCTTGTTCTCGGCCTGCACGGTGAAGGTGTAGGCCGCTTCGGAGTTGTTGGCGGTGAAGTTGGCTGTCCGGACGGTACCGGCCACCATCTGGGTTTGGGCTGCCCCGCCGCCGCCGCTCATGGTGACGTAGTAGTTCCTGATGGCGTCACCGTTGGTGTTTGGCTCGTTCCAGTCCACCTTGAGCTGGTTGGAGGTTCCCACGGAAGATGCCACGGACGACGTCGGAGCGGCGGGTGCGGCGGGGACACCGGCAGGATTGTCCTCGGCGGAGTACGGGCTCCAGTCTGAGGGGCCCAGTTCGTTGACTGCCTGGGCGCGCACCTTGTACCGGACGCCGTTGGTCAGCCCGGGCCAGGTGTAGTTCAGCCCGGTCACGCCGTTCTTGACCGCCGCCCCATTCGCGGGCGGCGGTGAGATCTCAAGGTTGTAGTTCTTGACGGCCGAACCCTCGGTTTTGGCTGCCGGCCACGTGATTTCCATGGTCTTGTCGCCGGCCTTGACGGCAGGCGCGTCCGGCGGCGACGGCTTTTCGTCCGGCCGGATCTCATTGGAGGCCGGCGACGGGTCGGATTCCCTGACCTCGTTCGTGGCGGTGACGGTGAAGACATACTTGACGTCGTTGGTCAGGCCGGTCAGCGTGCAGGTGGTGGTGGCACACTCCTGGCTGAAGCCGCTGGTGGAGTGCACGGTGTATTTGGTGATGGCCGCGCCGTTATCCGACGGCGGTGTCCACTTGAGCACGGCCGTCCGGCTCCGGACATCCGTGGCCGTGGGCGCGGAGGGCGCGTCGGGCCGGTCACGGACGGTGATCCGGACCCGTCCGTCGGTCTGCCGGGATACGTCTCCGGTCTTGTCCATGATGGTGTAGCGCACCACCATCACGCCTTTGAACCCGCTGGCCGGTGTGACGGTGATCGAGTCCCCCGCCACGGCGGGCTGCCCTGCGGCCGATCCGGTCTCCACGGTGGCGGAGGTGATCCTGAGGGGCGACTCCGGGAAGGGGTTGTAGTCGTTGGCGAGGACGTTGACGGTCTCGGACGTGCCGGCGTTCGCTTTGTCCACCACGTCCTCGTTGGCTGTGGGAAGCGGCCGGTTGGAGGCCACCACGGTGGCGGTGATGGTGGCGCGGACCGGATCTGAGCGGCCGTCGGTGACTTTGAGCGGGATGCTGCCTTTCCAGCCGGCGGCCCGGGCTGAATCGGGGGTGACCTTAAGGGTTGCCTTGTCCACTGTTGCGTTGAAGCCCTCGGGAAGCGCGCCGTCGAGAGCGAAGGCGAGCTTGTCCTGGTCGCCCGCGTCAACGTCCTTGGCCAGGTTGCTCAGGTCCAGCGTGGCCGACTCGCCGGCGGGAACGTCGAGGGTGGCTCCGCTGAAGGTGGGCGGATGGTTGGCGTTGGGGTCCGGGATGACTTTGGTGATGATGCTCAGCGTTGACTTGAGGCCGGCGGGGTCGTCCGGCCCTGTGCCGTCCGTCACCTCGAAGGTGATGGAGCCTGGACCCACGTAGTCCTTGAGGGCGGCATAGCGCAGGGCATTGCCGTTTCCGGCCACCACGTTGTCCGGTTCCCCGCCCAGGATGCGGACCTTGTCCACCTGGGTGATCCGGGGCGTGCGGCCTTCCCGCACCCGGACGTAGTCCGCCAGGTTGAGGGTAATGTCCTTCCCGGACATGACTTCCACGGTCTCGGTCTTGGCCAGCGTGGGGTGTTGCTCCCCCTGCCCGGGCACCCAGATGACCGCCGTCGCGCTTTGGCCGTCAACATCGGTGACAGTGTAGGGAACCAGCTGGTCGGCCGGCCCAAGCGTGACGCGCACGGTGCCGTCGCCGGTGACGCGGGCGTTGGGGTTCCCGTCCGGCAGGCCGATCTTCAGTTCGGAGGCCACGCCGTCGGGGTCTGAGTCGTTCTTGAGGACCGGCACGTCCACGGCGGACTTGCCCAGCGTCTCTGCCGGGGTGACAACATCGTCTTTGGCAACCGGGGCCTTCAGTGCGGCATCAGGGCTGGCCTTCACCCGGATCACTGCACCGGACTGGGCTTTCTTGTCGTCCTGGATCTTGTAGCTGACGCTGTCATTGCCGGCAGCGTTCGGGGCCGTGAGCAGCACCTTGCCGCCTTCGGCTGCCTCCACGGCGAGGTCCGGGCGGGCCTCGAAGCCGTTGGACACCAGGGTGATCGGGTCACCGTCCGGATCTGAATCGTTGGCGAGGGCTTCAACGGCGATCTTGCGTCCGGGCCGGACTTCAATGGCGTCGTCGACTGCGATGGGCTTCTGGTTGGTGGCTTCCGCGGGTGCGATGCCGACGATCACAGTTCCGGTGTTCTCGGCCCCGATCCGGTCACGGACCCGGTAGGTGAAGGTGTCAGTGCCGGCTGCATTGCCCGCTGCGGTGAATTCGAGGTAGCCGTCCTTGACCACGGCCGTGCCCATGGCGGGAGCCTTGTCCACCCCGGTCAGCTGGACTGAGTCGCCGTCGCTGTCCACGCCATCGAGGGGTACCGGGATGCGGACGGTCATGCCCGCCACCACCCGGGCGGTGAGGTTTCTTGGTTCTGGCCGGGTATTGAGTTGGTCGTCGCGGGCCCGGATCCGGACAGTGACCTGCTGTGAGTCGGACTGGCCTGATTCGTTGGTGACCTTGTAGATCGCGTAGACGGTTTTGGGTACGTCGCTGGCGATGAACCGCACAGTTCCGCCTGCCGTGAAGATGCGCCCGTCCGCCGGGTCCGGCTGCTGGGCCAGCTGCGGGTCAAGGGTGAGGGCGCCGCCGTTGGGATCGGTGTCGTTGGCCAGCACGGGGATGGTGACGACGTCGCCGGCACGAACGGTGGCCTCATCCGGCTTGGCCTGGGGGGCCTGGAGTTTCGCCGGTGCGGGGACCACCAGCACGGCGATCTCGCCGGTGGCCGAGGCTTTGCCGTTGGAGATGGTGTATTTGACGGTGAGCTGGCCCTGGGCGCGGATGTCGGTGATCCGGACAACGGAATGGTCCAGCACGGAGACGCTGATGGGCAGGCCGTCCGCGGCCGTCACGGACTGGACCACCAGCACGCCGCCGGAGGGGTCGGAGTCATTGCCGAGCACGTCCACCAGCACGTTGCCGCCACTGGGCAGCAGTGCGGTGTCGCGCACGGCGACGGGGGCGCCGTCGCCGTTCCCGGGCACGACGTCGACACGCACCAGTTGCTGGGCGCTGGCCGGTCCGTTGGTGGCCAGGTAGGTGACGTAGTGCGCGCCCTCGGCGGTGGAATTGAACGTGAAGGTTTGCTGGTCGGCGCCCATGGTGGCGGTGGAATTACCGTCCGGGGTGGCCTGGGCCAGGCGCAGCGCCCCGCCTTGCGGGTCTGAGTCGTTCTTCAGCGGCGCGATCACCGTGTCCACCCCGGCGACGGCGACCACGTGGTCCGCGTTGGCGATCGGCGGCAGCGCCCCGGGCGCGCGGACGTCGACGGTGACCTTTCCCTCGGTGGTGGCCCGGCCATCCGAGACGGTGACGGTGACGGTTTTGCGTCCCGGTTCAGCACCGGAATCCTGAAAGCTGAGCAGGCCGTCAGGCCGGACCCGGACTTGGTCGCGGGGGTCGCTGCCGCTGGCACCGACCACGAAGAGGTCGTCGCCGTCGGGGTCGATCCAATCGGTGAGGATGTTTTGGCTGACGACCTTGCCTGCCTGCACCACCAGGGTGGTGTTGCGGTTGGGCTTTTGCCGCGGTGCCGAGTTCTCCCCCGGCGGGACGACGTTCAACGTGACATCGGCGGAACCGGAAAGGCCGCGGCCGTCGTCCACCGTGTATTTGAACGCCTCAGAGCCCGTTTTGTCGGCGCCGACGCTGACCTGGAACCCGGTGGCGCCGTAGATCGGCGCGAGCAGGCCTGACTTCAGGGGGTCGGGCGTGCGAACGGTGAGGACGTCGCCGTCGGGGTCCGAGTCGTTGTCCAGCACGGGAAGGACGGTGGTCTTGCCGGCGCGCACGCCAAAGGTGTCCGGTTTGGCCACGGGGGCGTTGTTGGGTTTGGTGCGGTCCGGCAGGACGGTCTGCTGCACCTCATCGGCCGAGTCCTTGTCGGCGTCGTCCGAGGTCTGTTGCGGCGGGATGACGTCGTCCCAGTTGTTGACCAGCTGCATGTTCTGGTTCACCAGCCACACATTGCCCGAATTCACATCATTCAGGACCACTAGGTCCCGGTTCACCCGGAACACATACGACGGCGACGCACTCGCCTTCGGCACCGCAACATTCTTATCATCCGCATCATTGGTGCAGTCCCGGATGTACTTGTTCGCACCCGACCACGCCGCATGCACACACCCGCCCAACTGCACCGGAGCCGCAGGCACGCCCTCACCATCAAACGAGACCGTCTTCGCCGCCGCCCCGTCCAAAGGCTGCTTCAACAACGCCTTCCGCGTCGCAACGGCAACAAAATCACTGCCCGGCCCCGCCTGCTGCAACTTCGCATCCCGCGCATTCTCCAACACCAGCCGCTTACCACCAGGCAAGAACAGGTTCCCCGCCGCGGCATCCAGCACCACCGGCTTGTCCCCCACCACCGTCATCTGCAGATCCCCGGAACCCTTCAACCCCTCCCAGGTACTGGACTCCGAGGACGTCACCGCACCATTGGCATCCACCCCCGTCACGGACACCACCCCGGACTTCGGGTCCGCCGAATAAATCCGGTCATCAGACCCCACCGCGGAAACAATCCCCTCAGAACCCACCATGACAGGCTCCGACGCTTCCTCATCAAAACCATTCACCGTCGACGGAGACACCGCCCACACCTTGCCCGACGCCGGATCCGTCACCGAAATCGTCTGCGCCCCAAAACTCACCGCAGCAGAACCCGGCAACCGCTTATCCCCACCCAGGCGCATATTCGCCGGGGACACCTGGTTCAGCGTCGAACCAGTCGCATCGTCAACAAACACC